>DAOUYN010000173.1 GCA_030666075.1 Actinomycetes bacterium
TCCCATACTTTATAGCCTTTGTTCAAAAGAAGCCGGGTCAGGTAAGCTCCGTCTTGCCCGGAGACTCCGCAGATAAGAGCCTTCTTCACTGAATGTCTGAGCTTTTGAGTTCGCGGTTGAGCCAATCGAGATATTCGCGACCGCCGGCTGTGATGGGGACGGCCAGGATTTCGGGGACATCGTAGGGATGCTCCGCGGCGATGGCTTCTTCGACCTGGGTGTAGAGGTCGGAGCGGCTCTTGAGGATGACGAGCCACTCCTGAGCTTCCTTGACCTCTCCTTCCCACCAGTAGGTGCTGAGGATCGGTCCGACTATCTGTGAACAGGCGGCCAGTCGGCTCTTGACGACCCCAGCGGCTATTTGTCTGGCGCTTTCTTGCGAGTTGGTCGTTGTTACGACTTGTATGAAATCGGTCAAACTTCCGCCTTCCGTTTGGTATATTTAGGCTAATATATGATAAATATTATAGCGAGTGTACGGAACGAGCCAATCTGGAGGAATAATGGCGTTACTTGAATCGCTCAAAATACCATACGGCACCGAGATGCCGCCCTTTGAATTAGCCGATCCCAGCGGGACCATGCATACGGGTGACGAGCTAGTCGGCGAGCAGGGCTTGCTGGTTGTTTTCACCTGTAATCATTGTCCGTACGCCAAGGCGGTCTGGGGCCGGGTCGCGTCTTTGGCGAAACACGCCGCCGGGTTGAGGATCGGCACGGTAGCCATCAATCCCAATATCAACCCGAAGTATCCGGACGATTCTCCCGAGAAGATGAAGGAAATGGCGGCCGATTTAGGCCTGACGTTTCCGTACCTGATCGACGAAAAACAAGAGACGGCCCGCGCCTTCAAGGCTCAATGCACGCCGGATATATATCTGTTCGACGGGGACAAGCGCCTTGTCTACCATGGTCGGATCGACGACAACTGGCAAGATGAATCGGCTGTCATTCGCGAAGAACTACGCGAGGCCTTGGATGCTCTCGGGGCCGGACGGCCGGTACTTAAAGAGCAGAACCCCTCGATGGGCTGCTCCATCAAATGGCTCGACTAAGCGCTTAGCTCTTTAAAGTCGGCCAATACATCTTCGGCATGCGTCGTCGGCTTGACCTTCTCGTAGACCTTGGCGATCTTGCCGTCGGGGTCGATAAGGAAAGATATCCGCTTCGTTCCGAGGAACTCGCGGCCCGCCAGTTTCTTGGGTTGCCAGACCCCGTAGGCCTTGACCACTTCTTTGTTTACATCCGCCAATAACGTGAACGGGAGCGAGTGCTTGTCTTCGAATTTCTTGTGGCTCGCGACCGAGTCAGTGCTGACGCCTAAAACGACGATATCATTGTCGTTATAGTCCGCCCAGACATCGCGGATGGCACAGGCCTCTTTGGTGCAACCGGGTGTATTGTCTTTAGGATAGAAGTACAAAAGCACCCACTTTCCGCGGTAGCTCGAGAGCTTGTGGTTGGCCGTATTTTGATCGGCAAGCGTAAAGTCCGGCGCCGGATCTCCTACTTGTAGCATAGATACTCCCTTTGTTTAGAAGAATGCGGTCAGGTCAAGATTGGTATAGGTCATCACTAGTATTCCCGCCCCGACGGCCACCAAGATCAGCAGCACCGCCAAGTTCTTTAGGGCCTTGAGTTTTGCGCCGAGCCAACCGGCGAAGAGCGCGGTGACTATGGGAACAGCTAGGACCGCCGCTTCCTGCAGGTGTTCGGTCTCAATGCTCATCTCGGTGGCGCGGAGCACGACGACCACGAGAGGCGCCCAGAGGTTGACGACGGCCAGCGGCCAGAGTCGGCGGAAGTTATAGCCGAAGATGACCCCGCCTACCAGTGCCAGCGGTACCGAGACCATCAGTTGCGTCGTGAGGGCGGCGTCGGCGCTGGTGTCATTAAAGAAGATCGCCCATTGGGCCAGACCGCCGAGCGCGGCCACTATGAGAGCTATGAGTTTGCCAATAAATGGAAAGAATATCATTAACACATTATAACGACTCTAGACCCGAGTTGCTTGGAGGGTTAGAAAGCGAAGAAGTGTGGAAAATAGAAAATCAGCGATATTTGAGAGGTGAATTCTCGTGGCAAAAGAAGTGAATGCAAGTACGTGGGAAGCGGATGTTAAGAAGGCCGACGGTCCGGTCGTGGTCGATTTTTGGCAGCCCGGATGCGTCTGGTGCGAACGGCTGGCCCCGGTATTCGACGAGGTCTCCGGCGACTACAACCAGGCGGAACTACTGTCTTTGAATATCAGGGCGGAAGAAGGCAATACCGACCTGGCGGGCGGCTTTGGCATCATGGGCACCCCGACGATGAAGGTCTTCTGCGGCGGTCGGGTCGTCGGTGAGATCGTCGGCTTTCGCGACAAAGAGGGGCTACAGCATGAGCTCGATCATATCATCGGCGATAGTGAAGATTGCATGACTCAAAGCTCCGAGCTCTAGAGTTCCAGGGACACGTACCTAATTATTTTCTAAGAGATTAATTAGGTACGTGTCCCTGGAACTATGCCTTTTTATCTAGGAAGCGGGCGTGGAGTCCGCCGCCGACTAGGCCGCCCACAAGCGGACCGAGGATATAGATCCAAAAGCCGCTTCGCGGCCCGGGTATTGCGATGGTGCCCCAGCCCGTAGCCAGACTGACGAGCCGCGGGCCGAAATCACGGGCGGGGTTGAAACCTGCTTGAGTTATCGGGGCGAGGACGCTGATGATGACGGCGATGGCGGCGCCAATCAATACGGGTTTGATCGAATCAGATATCGGTGCGCGGGTCACCGCGAAGACCATAAATACTAAGAGGCCGGCCCCGAGCGCCTCGGCAAAGAAAGCCTCCCAAATACCCACGCCGGCCAGAATATCTCCAGGTACGCCTGTAAACGCCGGATTGGGAAAGTATTCGCCGAACATCATGGCCGACCGTTCGCTGCCCGGGAGCCCCCTCAGGATATTATTGTGAGCTTCGAACCGGGCGATCATATTGCTTGAGACTCCGAAAACCATCGCCCCGGCGGTGACTGCCCCGGCCAATTGCGCCAGCATGTAGAGGGCGGTGGTCCGCCAATCATGGGCCCGGCGCCAGACGGCCAACGCCAACGTCACAGCCGGATTAAGGTGGCCTCCGCTGCGCTCTTGCGCAACATATATCCCTAGAATCACACC
>DAOUYN010000171.1 GCA_030666075.1 Actinomycetes bacterium
AACGCAAGACCTGACCCCGTTATGCTAAAATCACCGTCATGACCGAGGAGAAGCAGGAGCTTAGTAAGGTATACGCCCCCCATGAGTCCGAGGACCGCTGGTACCGGTTCTGGGAGGAGAGCGGCTACTTCACTCCTGAGATAGATCGCTCGAAAGAGCCGTTCACGATCGTCATCCCGCCCCCCAACGTCACCGGTTCCCTGCATATGGGGCACGCCCTCAACAACACTATCCAAGACGCGCTTATTCGTAAGGCGCGGATGGAAGGCCGCCCAGCCTTGTGGTTGCCGGGAACGGACCACGCCGGCATCGCCACCCAGAACAAAGTCGAGCAGGCTCTGGCGGCGGAAGGGAAGACCCGCCATGACGTCGGCCGCGAGAAGTTCATCGAGCGGGTCTGGGAGTGGAAAGAAGAGCACGGCTCGATCATCATCTCCCAGCTGAAGAAACTCGGGTGTTCGTGTGATTGGACCCGCGAGCGGTTCACGATGGACGAGGGCTACTCGAAAGCCGTCAAAGAGGTCTTTGTCCGTCTATATAATGATGGCCTCATCTATCGCGGGAACCGTATCATCAATTGGTGCCCGCGCTGTCATACCGCGCTCTCGGATATCGAGGTCGAACACCAAGATGTCGAAGGCGGGCTCTGGCATATCAAGTACTCACTCAAGGACAGCGACGACCACCTGGTTATTGCTACTACCCGTCCGGAGACGCTGCTCGGCGATACGGCGGTGGCGGTCAATCCCGACGATGAACGGTACAAGCACCTCATCGGGACCCAGGCGATCTTGCCGTTAGTCGGGCGGGAAATACCGATAATCGGCGACGAGCATGTCGATCCTTCTTTCGGGACGGGAGCGCTCAAAGTGACGCCGGCGCACGACCCGAACGACTTTGAGATCGGTGAACGCCACGGCTTGGAGCAGATCAATATCTTTACGATAGAAGGCGATATAAATGAGAACGGCGGCCGGTTTGCCGGGCTCCATCGCTTCGATGCGCGTAAGGCAGTCGTCGAAGCGCTAAAAGATGAGGGGCGCCTGGAGAAGTTCGAGACTCACGATCACGCTGTCGGACACTGTTACCGGTGCCAGACGATCATCGAGCCCTACATATCCGAACAGTGGTTTGTGGATATGAAGCCTTTGGCCGGCCCGGCGATAGCCGCGGTCGAAGACGGCAAGGTCAAGTTTTCGCCCGAGCGCTGGGGCAAGGTCTACTTCGACTGGATGGAGAACATCCGCGACTGGTGCATCTCCCGGCAGATCTGGTGGGGACACCAAATACCGGCCTGGTACTGTCGGGATTGCGACGAGATGACGGTCGCCACCGAGACGCCTACGGCCTGTTCCGCCTGCGGTTCCACCAAGCTCGAGCGGGACCCGGACGTTCTCGATACCTGGTTCAGCTCGGCGCTTTGGCCCTTCGCCACCCTTGGCTGGCCGGATCAGACTGAGGACCTCGATTACTTCTATCCGACATCCGTACTCTCGACGGCGAGAGATATCCTATACCTGTGGGTGGCGCGGATGATCATGAGCGGCCTGAAGTTCGCCGATGAGGTCCCGTACCACACGGTCATCATCCACCCGACCGTCTTCAATCAAGAAGGCCGGCGCATGAGCAAATCTCTCGGGACCGGGATCGATCCGCTCGAGCTGATCGAGAAGTACGGCACTGACGCCACGCGTTTTGGCTTGATGGTGCAGACGACGACGATGCAGGACATGCGGTTCACCGAGGAAAAGCTGGAGATGAGCCGCAATTTTGCCAATAAGATATGGAACGCTTCGCGGTTTGCGCTGATGAATCTCGGGGACTATGAGCCCGCCCCGCTGGATAAATCCAAGCTGACAGCTGCCGATCGCTGGATCCTCTCAAGGGCGCAGCGTCTGGTAGGCGAGGTCTCGCAGGCGCTCGACGATCATGATTTTGGCGATGCCGCCCGGCGGCTTTATGACTTTTTCTGGAGCGAGTTCTGTGATTGGTATTTGGAGCTGGTAAAACCGCGCCTCTATGACCAGGACGGTTCAGGCGGCGAAGCCAGAACCGTCGCCCAAGGAGTGCTGGTCGAGGTCCTCGATACGGCGCTGCGCCTGCTCCATCCGTTCATGCCGTTCATTACCGAGGAGATATGGCAAAAACTACCCATCGCCGGGGAAAGCCTGATGGTGGCTGAGTGGCCAAAGGCCAAGACCGACTTGATCGATGAAACTGCCGAGGCGGAGATCGAGGTAGTCAAAAAGGCTGTGACCTCGCTACGGACGATCAGGAGCGAGCTTAAAGTCGCCCCGTCGGTCAAGTTCGCGGCCCTGGCGACGGCAGAATCAAAAGAAGCGCTAGCCCCCTTTGAAGCGGGCGCGGCGCTCATCACGCGCTTAGCGGGGCTGGGCGAGCTTGCGACCGGCATTGATCTGGAGCGCCCCAAACAGTCGGCCATAGCCATCATCGGAGACGTTGAAGTATTCGTTCCGCTATCCGGGCTTGTCGATATCGAAAAAGAGCGGGAGCGTCTCGGCAAGGAACTCGAATTGATCGCCCGGGAGTCCGAAAAGGTCGGGAAGAAGTTGTCCAATGAAGGCTTCCTCAGCAAGGCGCCTCCCGAGGTCGTCGAGAAAGAGCAAGATAAACAACGCCGGTTTGAGGAGCGGCGTCAGAAGATCGCCGCCCAAGTGGCGCTCTTGGCCGACTAGCGGGGCGGGAACAAGATGACGCCCACGATAGACTTTGCCGCTTATCTGGATTCGCTGGCAAACTTCGGCATCGAGCCCTCGCTCGCGGGAGTCGAAGCCCTTTGCCAAGCTTTGGGCGGGCCGCAGCAGGGCTTGCGGGCCATTCAGATAACCGGGACGAACGGCAAGACATCGACGGCGAGGATGACCGCGGACATACTGGCCGCGCACGGCCTGACGACGGGCGTCTACACTTCTCCCCACCTGGAAAGTTACACTGAGCGCATCCTTATCAACGGTCAACCTATCGGCGACGAAGACTTCGAGGCCCTCGGTCGGGATGTGCGCACGGCCGTCCCGGCGGCGGAAAGAACCCTCGATCCGTCGGGGGCACGGCGGATCACGCAATTTGAAGTCCTAACGGCCGCCGCCTTGAAAGCATTTGCTGACGCGGGCGTCGATGCAGCTATCGTGGAGGTCGGGATGGGCGGACGCT
>DAOUYN010000086.1 GCA_030666075.1 Actinomycetes bacterium
AGGCATCAGTGCTATCCGCGCCGCGGCGTCGGCTATCGACTCCATGTCGCTTGGACGCATCGACGATCAGACGACTGCCAATATCGGCATCATAGAAGGGGGCCGGGCGGTCAATATCGTTCCCGAGCGCACGCTCATAAAGGGAGAAGCCCGTAGTCTTGATTCCGCAAGACTCGAGCGGCAGACAGAGTCAATGGTCACGGCAGTACAGCAGGCCGCCGATGCTTTTGGAGCCGCTGTCGAAGTCTCGGTCGTCCGGGAATATAATGGCTTTGCGTTGGACAAGCAGGCTCCGATCGTCCGGTGGGCCGCCGATGCTTTTCGGGCTATCGGCGTTGAGCCTGCTCTGGTGGCCACCGGCGGGGGCAGCGATACCAATGTCTTTAATGCCCGAGGTATACCGACCGTCAATCTGGGTGCCGGCTATCAAGCGCCGCACACGGTGGACGAGTCAATATCGGTGGCTGAGCTGGAGCGCGTCGCGCGGGTCGCGGTGGCCATCGTCGAGACGGTCGCCCGCGGCTGAGCGGGGGTGGGTCTATGATCATCACACGCGCAGCAACAGTGACGGCAGTCTTTGAATCGATCGACGACCTGTTTGAGATCGAAGTCGATATCGAGGGACGTATCGAGCGCGCTTTCGCTTTCGAAGAGCTTTCGGGCGTGCCGGTCGTCGGTGACCGAGTTATCCTCAATGTCACAGCAGATGAATTGCGACTAGGCTCAGGCGGGCATCATTTTGTGATTTCCGGTCAAGAACCGGCCAAAGACGTCGAAAAGACTCACGGCCACCTGATGAAGCTTCGCTATACACCGATGCAGCGGGCCGCCCTCTCGGTCGAGGAGCCGGACAGTCCTTACCATGAGATATTGCGCGATGCCGATGATTTGGCCGCTCAACCGGTCATAGCCTGCGGGCTGCACAGTCAACTCTTGCCGGTTGCGGTAGCGATCCGGACCGTGGCCCCAGTTGCCAAGATCGCCTATGTCATGACTGACGGAGGCGCTCTATCGGCCGCCCTTAGTCAGACTACCCACTGGCTTCGACAGCAAGGTTATTTAGCCTCGGTGATAACAGCCGGCCAGGCCTTCGGCGGCGATTATGAGGCGGTCAATATATATAGTGCTTTGCTCGCAGCCAAGCTGGTCGTTGACGCAGACATCACTATCGTGGGGATGGGTCCGGGCATAGCCGGGACCGGCACCCGGTTCGGGCACTCGGGCATCGAGCAAGGTCAGATCATCAATGCGGCCGCTGCCCTTGGCGGGCGGCCGATCGCGGTCTTGCGCCTGGGTCAGGGCGATAAAAGACCCCGCCATCAAGGGCTGAGTCATCATTGCGTCTATGCTCTCACGCGGGCCGCATTGGCCGAGTCGTTGGTCCCGATGCCGGTGTTCGACGGCCCTAACACACAGTTCGGGAAGGGCGTGGCCGAGTCCCTGCGGTCATCGGGGATCGAAGATCGTCATCGGGTGGAGACATTTGACGCGGGCCCGGTTCTGCAGCTCCTGGCAAGAATCGAGGAGTCAGGCGGGCCGAAAGCCTCGACGATGGGGCGCGGCATCCAAGAGGAGCCGGCCTTCTTTCTCGCGGCTGGAGCCGCTGGAATGGCGGCCGCTTCTATGGTCGGCGCATAACGGCTAAGAGCGCTTTTGGCAGCTTCTTCAGTGTTCCATGGAAGAGAGTTTCCTTTATGGAGACTACTTCGAGCTTGGCGCCAAAAAGCATTTCTATGTCGGCGGGAGCGAAGCGGTGCGGGCCCCACTTTCCTCGTTCGTCAACGCTGAACACCTTCAATAATAGCCATCCTCCCTGCTTCAATAGACCGAATACGGTCTTCATGTAGGTCTGAGCGTCAGCGGGCGCCAAGACATGGAAGCACCCGCGATCGAGGATCAAGTCATAAGGCCCATGCAGCTTCGACGACAGGATATCGTCTTGGCGCCAATCGATGGTCAAACCGGCTTCTTCGGCGCGGGCTCTAGCTAGTTTGATAGCCGTTTCAGAGAGATCAGACGCTGTCACGCTGAATCCCAGCTGGGCCAGGGCCATCGCCTGAGTCCCCGGTCCCGTGCCCAGATCCAGCGCTTGGCCGCTTTCGATCCCGCGTTCAGCGAGCGCCGCCTGCACGTCAGATTCAAGATCTTCAAAGAACCAGGGCATATCCTCTACTGGCGTTTCGCGGTAATGTTTCTCCCATTCAGGGAAGGTCTTTTCGTCATTCATTAAGGTATCATAGCTTATCGTGCCTAGAGAGTGACGCTGCCGGCCGGTCTTGCCGGCGGGGCCATACGGGCCGTGCGGGGCCGGTCGACCAAAAAGCAGGAATGGGAGAGTAGATGCCGAAAACCAAGTATGAAGTCGTCGGGTCAAGAGAGGTCTGGGAGGGTCATATTTTCAAGGTCCGCGTCGATGACGTGCGGATGCCGGACGGAGAGATCGTCGAACGCGAGGTGCTCACCCATGCCGGTGCTGTCGGGGTCGTGCCGCTTACCGCCGACCGGGAAGTCATTATGGTCCGTCAGTATCGTCACGCTATCGGCGGCTATCTTTTGGAGATCCCGGCGGGAAAGCGCGATCGAGTCGAGCCGCCCACAGAATGTGCCCGCCGCGAGCTAAAAGAAGAAGCGGGCGCTGAATTCTCAAATCTGGTCGAGCTGAACGAGTTTCATAACAGCCCCGGTTATAGTAGTGAGCTCTTCCATCTGTATTTAGCCGAGGTCACTTCGATCGGCGAGATGGAGCCGGACGGGTACGAGGAGATGGAGATGGAGCGGGAGATAATCCCGCTCGAAGAGGCGCTGCGGATGATCGACGACGGTCAGATCGTCGACGCCAAGACCATCATCGGCTTACTTTTGGCCGATCGCTGGCTCAAAGCCTGAAACACTTCGCGGGGCGAAATCCGAACGTCAGTCCCGGCGGACCCCTTTCGCGCGTGGGTGGCTTTCGTGATAGATCTCCCACAGATCGTCCCGGGAGAGAGATGTATATATCTGCGTGGTCGAGATCGAAGCATGTCCCAACATCTCCTGGACTGCCCGCAAGTCGGCCCCGCCTTTGAGCAGGTGGGTGGCGAAAGAGTGCCGGAGGCTGTGTGGGTAGAGATTCTTGACCCCTGCCATCGCCGCGTACTTTTTTGTAATGCTCCAGCAACTTTGCCGGCTGAGGCGTCCCCCGCGCGCGTTTAGAAAGACAGCTTGCTGGGTGTAGTCTCCCTTACTTAGGATTTTCCTCGAACCCAGGTAGTCTTGGAGCGAGCCGGCGGCTGCTTCGCCGAACGGTACAAGTCTTTGCTTGGAACCCTTGCCCATGCAGAGCAGGTAGCCGCCATCGAAATCGAGGTCGGGAAGGTCGAGCGAGACCAATTCGGAGACGCGCAGGCCGCATGAGTAGAGGACTTCGATGATGGCCCGGTCACGGCGTCCGGTCGGCGTCGGTGGGAAGTGTTGCTCGAGGATCGACCGGACCTGTTCGATAGAGAGGACACCTGGCAGCCTGACCGGGGTCTTTGGTGTGCGTAAGTCTTCAGTGGGGTTGTTTTCCGTGTGTTCTTCCAGGACGAGAAATCGATGGAATGACCGTATAGAGGCGACCGCTCTGGCAATACTGCTTGGGGCCCGCCCAGCCTTTTTCAATGAATCAAGAAATCCCGTTATTGTCGCCGGTTGGATCCCTTGGAGGTCGGTGGGGTCGTGCTCCTCGATCCAAGCAAGGTAGTGAGAAATGTCACGCTCGTATGCGCGGCATGTATTGACAGCTAAACCCTTCTCGATCGTCAGGTAGCCGATGAACTCCAGTAGCGCATGCTCCATTCGATTAGATTAGAAGGAAGAAGGTCTCAGGTAAAGAGTCGGGTTTAGGTCGCTCGCCCCCCGGGTACTTTGTTAAGGAATTCCTTGGAGGTGACGCGGTTGTCGCAAGACGGTTCGGTGGCTATCTGTGTGGTCGAGAAATGCGTTCACAATCTCGACAACCAGTGTCATGCGGCGCGGATCAACGTCGGTTATGAGCAGGGCCACGCTGATTGCGCGACTTTCAAAACCAAAGAAAAGGCTGCATAGGGGCACCCGTGCTTGGGGAAAAGTGGATTACGGTTCCAGGGAAGGGGGTGCGTGAGGATGAAAGATGAAGGCCTTGTATCTATGTGTTCGGCGGGTCAGTGTGTCTATAACCAGCAAGACCAGTGCCATGCTGAGGCAATCCAGGTGGCCGTTCACGAAGACCACGCGGATTGTGAAACTTTCTCTCCCGAGTAACTGACTCGGGTCCGGGCGAGTAGGCCGCGCTACGGCGAGCGGCGGCCTACTCGCCTTTCTTTTGTTAAACTGGTCGAATCATGATCGAGCGGACCATCATCATTGTCTTTGATAGTCTCGGTGTCGGCGAGCTGCCCGATGCCGCGGCCTTTGGAGATACGGGCAGCAACACACTGGCGCATATCGCCGCCGCTGTCGGCGGATTGGCCCTTCCCAATCTTGCCTCCCTAGGCCTTGGCCGCATCATAGATACTCAGGGCGTTCCGCCTGTCTTGCGGCCTCAAGGCTCCTTCGGCAAGATGGCGGAAGTTTCGGCCGGCAAAGATACGACCGTTGGGCACTGGGAGCTGATGGGGGTATCGTCGCCTCGGCCGCTCCCCGTCTACCCGGACGGATTCCCTCAAGAACTGATCGACGAGTTTAAGCGTCGCACATCACTTGGCGTATTGGGCAACAGGGCGGCTTCCGGAACAGAGATCATTCAAGAACTGGGGGCCGAACATCAGCGCACCGGTTGGCCGATAGTCTATACCTCAGCCGATAGTGTCTGGCAGATGGCCGCCCACGAGGAGACCATCTCCCTAGACCGTCTCTACGAAATATGTGAGGTATCGCGGGCCTTCTTGACCGGCGATCACGGGGTGGCCCGGGTCATCGCTCGGCCGTTTACCGGCACACCGGGCAACTATACTAGGACCCACTGGCGAAAAGACTTCTCGATCGAACCGCCGAGGCCCACACTGCTCGATTTTGCCGTCTCCCAGGCGATTCCGGTCCTGGCGGCCGGAAAGATCGGCGAGATATTCGCCGGCCGGGGTATTACTGAATCACGCCATACGAGCGGCAACGAAGAGACGTTCGATCTAGTGCTGGAGTACATGCAGAGGTCCGCACCGGCTATCATCTTCGCGAACCTGGTCGATTTCGATATGCTGTGGGGCCATCGGAACGATCCCAACGGTTACGCGGCGGGCCTGAGGGCAGCCGATC
>DAOUYN010000003.1 GCA_030666075.1 Actinomycetes bacterium
TTATTAAAGTTCGAGATGCGCGTTTTCAGCTCGGATTTGCCGGCCTTGTTGCGCTCGTGCTGTCTCGCAGCGGTGCGAATTCTCTTGATCTGTGACTTGATGTTTGCCAATTAATTTCTCCTACTCAAAACGTTCGCAATGCTAGCATAAGTTTGACGGCCTAGCAAGTTAATACCCCTGGACAACGGTTTTGGCGGCCCTCTCCTGTGATATTATTACCGCGAAACAGCCGCACCGCGGCCGGGAAACTGGAGGAAGCATAGTTGGGCAAAGATAAGAACTTGGGCCGCTCCGCCGGCGTCATGTCTTTTGCCTCGGCTATCAGCCGGTTCACCGGAGTACTAAACATCCTGGTGATAGCGTATGCTTTCGGAACTTTAAACTACCTCCAGGACTCTTACAACCTGGCCAACATGATGCCCAACATGCTTTTTGAGCTGATAGCCGGGGGTGTTCTGACTGCCGTTTTCATACCCATTTTGGTCGAGAGGATGCTCAAGGACGAGGAGGACAGCTGGCGGCTGGCATCGAACATAACCAATATCGTGGTGGTTTTTCTGGTAATCGTCGCGACCCTCGGGACGATTTTCTCGTATTACTTGATTCGAGCGCAGACATTCCTGGTCTCGACCAGCACGGTGGACATCGCCCACATCGAGTTCTTCTTCAGGTTTTTCATCTGGGAGATCGTTTTTTACGGTTTGACCGCTGTCTTCAACGGGATCCTCCAGGCACACCGCCGTTTCGCCGCTCCCGCGTACGCCCCGATCTTCAACAACATAGTCGTAGTCATCACGGTACTCGTCTTCTATTTGCCATTACGGGAGAGCAACCCTGACCTCGCCCTGATCTTGCTGGCAGCCGGCACTGCCTTGGGCATCGCGGCTATGGCGATGATCCAGATCCCGGCTCTCCTTAAGATCGGCTGGCGCCATCGCTTCATCATCGATCTGCGCGATCCGGCCATCAGGAAACTCGCCCTCCTGGCCGGTCCGGTCCTGATATACGTTATTTCGAATCAGGTCCGACTGACTGTGTCTAATGCGTTGGCGTGGCAGTATGAGGGCGGCATCACGGCTTTTGTCTATGCCTGGCGCTTCTTTATGATGCCCTACGGCTTGTTGGCGGTCAGTATTTCGACCGTGCTCTTTCCCGGGTTGTCTGAACAGTCGGTTTCCGATGATATGGACTCGTTCAAGCGGACGCTGGCGACCGCCGTCAAGGCGACTGCGTTTGTGATGATCCCGGTATCGGTCTTCTTTTATCTTCTCAGTGAGCAGACCGTCGGGGTTTTTGAGGCGTTTGTGGGATCGGCCGGTGTCGGCAGCATCTCCGGGGTCATGGCCCTGTTCGTCGTCGGCCTCTTGCCCTTCTCTTTGTTCATGCTCTTACTCAAAGTCTTCTATGCGCTCCATGACAGTGTCCTTCCCATGAAGGTCAATGCACTCGGCGTGCCTCTGAATATCGCGCTCTCTTTCTGGCTTGTACCTTCTTTAGGTGTACCGGGGCTGGCTCTGGCCCACAGCCTGACATACCTTTTCACGATGAGTTTGATGTTCAGGGCCTTGCGGCGGCGCATAGGCAGCCTTGGAGGGCGGGCGCTATTAGGCTCTGTCGCTAAGTTTGCGCTGATTTCCGCGCCCGTCGGGGTTATAATGTTTCTACTCAATGGTTGGCTGGTCGGGTTCGATTGGCCCACCATCGAAATGGGGCGGGTCGTTACCCTGGCCCTGGCCGCATTGGTCGGCGGGGCCGCTTATATAGGTTTGAGCGCCGTCGCCGGTCTTGATGAGGTCAGGTTCGTTCGGACGCTGGCCGGCGGCCTCAGGCGCCGCGCCTTGCCGGGGGCATCGGTCGGAGTCGAAGCCGATCCGGTTGCCGGGACTGAAGATATTTGATTTTGGAGGTATGAATGCAACAGTTGCGAGTCAAGTTGACGTTTCCCGAAAAGCTCATTAAGGAGCCGGTCATATACAATCTTGGGACCAAGTATGAGATCGTCACGAATGTCCGGCGCGCTAATGTAGAACAGCGAGTAGGCTGGGTCGTTCTGGAGATGGATGGAACAGAAGCCAATCTCGAAGCCGGCCTGCGTTATTTAGATGAAGTCGGTGTCGAAGTCGAGCAGCTCGACGGGGGTCTGGCCGGCTGAGATAAAGGCGCCGGTCTTTACTTAGAGAATGACGCCGCCTCCGAGGAGCATTTCCGCGTCATAGAAGACAGCTGATTGCCCCGGCGCGGCCGGTCCGAATGGCTGATCGAACTCGATGATCGCTCGATCTTGCTCAAGCCGATGGATAGTGGCTGGGGCTGAGGGGCCGTTGTAGCGAAGCATGACTTCGGCCCGGAACGAACTCTCATGCTGATCCTCTCCGATCAAATTCAGTTCCGAAACAGTTAATCTTGAAACTCCGAGGTCTGCCTGTTTGCCGACGATGACCGCGTTGCGCTCTACATCGAGCCCGGTCACATACAGTGGTGTCGGCGCCGATACACCCAAACCGCGCCTCTGGCCGATCGTGTAGTGGATAAGCCCCCGATGGCTTCCGAGTCGGGCGCCGTCGACATCGATGATCGGTCCGGGCTCGGGGACATGTCCGGTCTCTTGACTGACAAATCCGGCGTAATCGCCGCTCGGTACAAAACAGACATCTTGGGAGTCGGCCTTCTCGGCCACCGGCAGATCGAGATCGGACGCGGCCGCCCGGACTTCTCCCTTTGTCAGCTCGCCGAGCGGCGTCAGCAGCCGCGACAGTACGGCGGGTGAGGCCGCCCAGAACATATATGACTGATCTTTCTCTGGATCCAGAGCTTTTCTGACGATACAGCGGCCCGCCGTGTCCGGGGCCGATATGCGCACATAGTGCCCGGTGGCCAGCTTCGTCGCACCGAGGCGGCCAACACTTTCAAGCAACTGCTCCCATCGTAACCGGCGGTTGCAGTCGACACAGGGATTCGGGGTGCGTCCGGCAACGTAAGCGTCGCAAAAAGGCCGGATGACCTCAGCAGCGAATTGGTCGCGCATATCGATGACAAAATGTGGAAAGCCGCCGAGCAAGGCGACGGCCCGGGCATCTTCAAGGTCGGCCGCGGTACAACAGCTTCGCATCCCCGGTTGTCCGTAGTCGTGCAGTCGCTGGGTCACCCCCAGGAGGCGCTGGTCGCTTTCGAGCAAATGTAATGCCGTCACTGAACTGTCGACACCTCCACTCATAGCCACCGCTGTCATCTCCGCCTGGGGCAGTCTGACGGATGCATCCCCAATATAGTGTTCAAGCGCGGCTGAGAGCGCGGTCTCCGATAAATACAGGCAGGACTCATGGCCTGAGGGGATATCGACTAATTCCGTTTCGATCTCGGCTGTTCCGAGTGTGGCTGCTTCATAGATGGTCTTGCCGACCAAAAGAGAGGCTGTGGCCGCCGCCCCGGCGATCGCACTCGGGCAGCCTTTGGCTAAAAACGCGGCGTCGGCTACGACCGGTCCGTCAAAAGCTAAATGTAGTTCTATCAGATCGCCGCAGCCGCCACCGGCCCGGCCGATCGCGTCCGGGGCGGGGAGAGGGCCGACATTTTGTGGTTCTTGGAAGAATCGCGACCAATGCATGAGAAAAAGTATACTACTTCACATGAATGAGAAAGAACGTCCGATCTTGGTCAGCGCCTGTCTAGCGGGCGAGAGATGTCGTTATGATGGTCAGGCGCAGGCCGTACCGGCGGTTGAGGCCTTGGTCCGCCAGGGCCGCGCCATTCCGTTTTGCCCGGAGGTCGCGGCGGGGCTGCCGACTCCAAGGCCGGCGGCCGAGATAGTCGGGGGCGACGGGCTGAATGTCTGGCGGGGGGAAGCCAAAGTATTGACCGCCCGGGGCGATGACGTTACCGATGCGTTTGTGGCCGGGGCCAGACTGGCAGTGACTCGCGCACAAGCTGCGGGTTGCGCTCGCGCTCTTCTGAAATCCAAGAGTCCATCGTGTGCGGTATCGACGATTTTCGACGGTACGTTTTCTGGTAGAATAAGGCCCGGCATCGGGGTCACCGCTGCCGCTTTAGTGAAAGCGGGTTTCGATGTCGAGACCAGCGATTAGAGGTGTGTTGATTGAGCGAAAAACGTAAAGCTATCGGACTGCTTTCGGGGGGACTCGATAGCCGGTTGGCAGTCAAGATGTTGCAGGAGCAGGGGATCGAGATAATCGCCCTGAATTTTGTGACACCTTTTTGTAATTGTACCGCCAAGAACAGTTGTCAGACGGAGGCGCACAAGGCTTCCGAAGAGTTTGGGATAGAGCTCAAGGTGGTCCCGATGTTCGAAGAGTTCATGGAGGCGGTCAAATATCCGAAATACGGCCATGGCAGCGGCATGAATCCTTGCCTCGATTGCCGCATCTTAATGTTCAAGATGGCCAAAGAATACATGGAGAAGGTAGGAGCGTCTTTTGTCGTGACCGGAGAAGTCTTGGGTGAACGCCCGATGTCGCAGCGTCTCGACGCTATCCGGATCATCGAGCGGGACAGCGGGCTCGCGGACTTGATAGTCAGACCGCTCTCGGCCCAACTCTTTGAGCCGTCCAAGCCCGAGCGGGAGGGCTGGATAGACCGGGAGAAACTGTTAGCGATCTCCGGCCGTTCGCGTAAGCCGCAGATGGCCCTGGCGGAAGAATTGGACATGCGGGACTATCCGTGTCCGGCTGGCGGATGCCTGTTGACTGATAAGCATTTCGCCGACAAGCTTCGGCGGTGCCTGGCCAAGCAGGAGAATCCTGACAGAAACGACATATTGGTTTTGAAAGTGGGACGTCACTTCGAAGCGCCCTCCGGTGCTCAGATCATCATCGGTCGCAACGAAGCCGAAAACGAACGGTTGGAGCAATTAAGGAAAGACGCGGACTGGATCGTCGCTGCGGTGGATTGGCAGGGGCCGACGACCCTCGTGCGCGGCCCCCGGGTAACGCCCGAAGATCTCGAGTCGGCCGCGCGGATGACGGCCGGTTATGGCAAGGGTCGCGAGGCGGCTGATGTGGCCGTATCTTGCGGCAAGAGAGACGGCGAGGAAGTGCTGTTGACCGTCTTGCCGACGAGAGAGGTGCAGCATGCTTAAGCCACAAGCGGATATCGGTGTTTTCGGCGGATCGGGCTTCTATTCGTTCCTTGAGGATGTCGAGGATGTCGTGATCGAGACGCCCTACGGGGCGCCGAGCGATCGAGTGATGATAGGAAAGATCGGCGGGCGTCGGGTGGCGTTTATCCCGAGGCATGGAGCCCAACATCAACACCCGCCGCATATGATAAATTATCGGGCCAATCTGCATGCGATGAAGCAACTCGGGGTCGGGCGGATAATCGGTCCCTGTGCCAGCGGCTCCTTGCAGGTAGATGTAAAGCCGGGCGACTTCGTCATCTGCGACCAGTTCGTCGATCGGACGAAGGGCAGGATAGACACTTTCTTTGACGGGCCTATCTCCACCCATGTCAGCGCCGCCGATCCCTACTGTTCACAGATGCGCGGTATCGCCGCCGATATCGGGCGCGATCAGGGGCTGAGCATTCATGATACCGGCACGGTAGTGGTGGTCCAAGGGCCGAGATTCAGCACCAAGGCTGAAAGTCGTTGGTTCTCCAGCCAGGGGTGGCAGGTCATCAATATGACCCAGTACCCCGAAGCCTATCTCGCCCGTGAGCTGGAGATATGCTACCTAAATATATCGTTGATCACTGATTGGGACGTCGGTCTTGAGGATCATCCAGGGATAGAGCCGGTCACTATGGACGAGGTCATCCAGACATTCAACGATAACAATGCCAAATTGCGCGACCTGCTCTTTAAGCTTATTCCGGCGCTACCGTCTGAGAAGACCTGCGCCTGCGGTTCGGCGCTCGACGGCGCACGTTTTACGGTCTAGAAGTTCGTGATCTGACGAAAGACCTGGAACCGTTTTTCGATTTCATCCGTAGTCAGGCGCGCCACTCGGTCCGTCCCAAAGCCCTCGACATTAAATGAAGCCATGACGCTCCCGTAGATCACGGCGCGTCTGATGTGCTCTTCCGTGACATCTCCGGCGTTGGCCAGGTAACCCAGAAAGCCGCCGGCGAAACTATCCCCGGCTCCGGTCGGGTCCTTGATCTCTTCGAGTGGAAAGGCCGGGGCCGCGAAATGACTTTGGTCCATGAAGAGGAGGGCTCCATGTTCACCTTTTTTAAAGATGACCGCTTCCGGCCCCATGTCCAAGATCTTTCTCGCGGAATCCAGGAGACTGAATGTACCGCAGAATTCGCGCGCTTCCGAGTCGTTCATAAGACAGAAATTGACTCTTTTGACCAGCTCTTTCAGGGAATCAGGCTTGAGCTCGATCCAAAAGTTCATTGTATAGCAGACGCTGAAAGCGTCTTGGTCGGCTTGCTCTAAAACCTTGATCTGAATGTCGGGATCGACATTGGCTAGAAACAGGAAAGGGGCTTGGCGGTAGTCTGCCGGCAAGCTCGGGTCGAATGACTCGAAGACGTTCAATTTGGTGTCGAGCGTATGGGCGGTGTTCAGGTCGTACTCGTAGTAACCCTCCCACCGGAAGGTCTCACCATCCACGACCTGCAAGCCAGCCAGGTCTACGCCGCGATCCTTAAGGAATGAGATATGTTTTTCCGGGAAATCCTTCCCGACGACCGCGACCAGTCCGACCTTCGTAAAGAAACTGGCCGCCAGCGAGAAGTGCGTCGCCGAGCCTCCAAGTATCTCCTTTTGGTCCCCAAAAGGGGTTTTGATCGAGTCCAGGGCCACCGATCCGACTACGACTATCTTCACATTTCACCTCATGTAGTTTTCATGCTTGTGCTCTTTGGGAGGATTATCCCGCAAGGACAGCGGTTGTCAACAAAGCGCCCGCTCTGTTAGTTAGCCACCATTTTTGGGTACTGATAGGCAACGGCGGGGGGCAACAATGGAAAGCGATATTCGGCTTGGTAAGATCTCCGGAATAGAGATCTTCATCAGCTATAGCTGGTTCATCATTTTCGCCCTGGTGACCTTCGCTTTGGCCTTTGGTTTCTTTCCACAGCAGTTTCCCGACCATTCCGTCGGATCCAATGTGGCCATCGGCTTGTTCTCCTCGGCGCTCTTTTTTGCCTCGCTATTGTTTCACGAGATGAGCCACTCGTTGGTGGCCAACAGGAACAATATCCCCGTCAAGAAGATCACCCTGTTCATCTTCGGGGGCATGTCTCAAATGTCAGAGGAACCAAAGGACCCGCGGGCTGAGTTCAAGATGGCCTTGGCTGGACCGGCGTCCAGCCTTTTTCTCGCCGGGGCTTTCTTTGTCCTCTTCCGCGCCCTGCTGGCTTCCGGTATTACAAGTGAGTACTTTGCGGCTTTCTTCTGGTTGGCCCAGATAAACCTGATGCTGGCCATCTTCAACTTGGCGCCGGGCTTTCCTCTGGACGGAGGGCGCGTGCTGCGGGCCGCCGTGTGGAGCGCGACCGGTGATTTTGAGCGGGCGACCAATATTGCCGCCAGGGGAGGGCAAGTGGTCGCTTTCCTGCTGATAGGATTTGGAATATTGCTCTTCCTGGGCGGCAACATCGGAGGTATCTGGCTGATCCTTATCGGTTGGTTCTTGAATCAGTCGGCGGTCGGCAGCTTTCGCCAGGTTATGCTTCAACACACTCTGGCCGATGTTTCCGTTCATAACATCATGAGCCACGAGGTGACGACGGTTAAACCGGATACGACTCTCGAGGACCTGGTGAACCATTTCTTTCTCCGCCATCGGTTCGGCCGTTTCCCGGTCATGGGTGGCGATGAACTGATGGGCATCGTGACGCTCCACGATATCAAGGACGTTCCCCGTCAAGACTGGGCTACAGTCACCGCTGGCGAGATCATCGAACCGATCGACGAGACGATGACTATTGGCGAAAACGAGCCGGCGATAAAAGCCCTACTGAAGATGGCCGGCGAAGGTGCCGGACACCTGCTTGTTATTAACAACGGACACTTGGTCGGTTTAGTCACGAAAACCGACATCATGGGTCTTATCCGCGTGCGTGGAGAGCTCGACCTCTGAGCATCACCTGCGGAGACAGTAACAGTTGTTACAACAGCCGTGCGTGTTACAATGTAACAGCATGTGAGTATCAATTGCCGCTGCTGCGGCCGAGGGCGAAGTTGAAGAAAATCCCAGAGAGCGTCTTCGAGCATCTGCCTGTCTATCTGAACTGCCTACTACAGCTACAAGACGAGGGTGTGGAGACAGTTTCATCAAATCGATTAGGTCTGTGGACGGGTGTCAATCCGGCCGCAATCCGGCGCGATCTGATTCATTTTGGCAACTTCGGCATCAAAGGAGTCGGCTATACGGTTCGGTCTATGGTCGAAGAGATCCAGAAAATACTCGGTTCGGACCAACCGCATAAGATAGTCTTGGTCGGGGCCGGCAATCTCGGCTCGGCCATCGCCCATCACTCGGGCTTGAGGAACCACGGCTTTCATATTACGGCCATCTTCGATAGCGACGTGGACAAGGTCGGCACGAAGCTTGCCGATGTAGAGATAATCGATATCAACCGGGCCAGTGAGGTCATCAGGCGGGAGTCGATAGATTTCGCCATTATCGCCGTACCCCCGGTTTACGCGCAGTCAGTAGTGGACGCTGTAGTCGAAGCCGGAGTCAGCGTCGTCTTGAATTACACATCAATGATGGTTCGCGCCCCCGAAGGCGTGAAGGTATACAACACGGACCCCGTAAAAGAGCTCCTGGTCACTCTCCACAACCTGTCGGTGAGGGACAACCTCGTCCCCACTTGATGGAGCGCTTCGATAACGTAACGGGCGTTGTGTTGGCCGGAGGTCTCAGCACCCGGATAGGCCGCGATAAGGGGCGGCTCGATATCGGCGGTGTGCCCCAGTGGTCGCGACCAGTCGAGCGTCTGCGCCTTCTGTTCTCAGAGGTCATCTATGCGACCAACGATTCCGATTTCGAGGCGCCCGCCGATCTCAAGGTGACGCTCGACGAAATCCCGCACATGGGACCGTTGGGCGGGATTCTAGCCGCAGTGAAGGCGGCGACAACGGAACGCATCTTTGTCGTCGCCTATGATATGCCCTTCGTCCAAGGGGACTTGGTCCGTTATCTGGTGCGGCTGGCGCCAAAAGCCGATGTGACCGTACCGGTCATCGGCGGCAAGCTCGAGCCTCTTCATGCTGTCTACAACCGGAGTTGCGCTGACGTTATCGAAGAGCAACTTAAGGCCGGCCGGCGCAAGATCATCGATTTCTATCAGGCCGTGATAGTGCACGAGGTCCCGGAGACCGATTTGCGTCGCCTCGACCCCGAACTCCTCTCATTTTTCAATATCAATACGTGGGAGGATGTCGAGAGGGCCGAAGGATTGATCGCTAAGGAGCAACCATGAGCGGCCCTAGGGACGCCAGCGTGCTCCCCGTGGAGCGCCCTTTTCGCCTGATCGTCAATGAGCGGGAGATCGTTACGCTCATGGCCACGCCCCAGGACCTCGAGGACTTAGCATTCGGTTGGTTATGGGCGAATGATCTCATCCGGGAGGCGGGGGATGTCAAGCAACTGATGGCCGATGCGCCGCGGGCGTTGATCTGGGTCGAGATCTCAGGTAAATTACCGGACACATTCACGCGGACGATCTCGTCGGGTTGCGGCGGCGGCGCCCTGATTGCCGATCTGTCAGCGCAGTTGCCCAAACTTACGAGCACTTTGGCGGTCGAAGTGACCACGTTGGCGCGTTTGATGGATGACTTTTTCGCTTTGTCTGTTTTGTACAAGGAGACCGGAGGTGTCCATGGCGCCGCCGTGGCTAGTACGGAAGAAGTTCTTTTTGTCGCCGAAGACATCGGTCGCCACAATGCCGTGGATAAGGTGATCGGGCGAGCTCTAAGAGCGGGGGAACCGCTGGAGGAGAAGCTGATTCTCACTACCGGCAGGATCTCCACCGAGATGATGATGAAATCGGCCAAGGCCGGCTTTCCTATCGTCGCTTCGCGTACGGCCGCCACTGACTTAGCCGTCGAGTTGGCCGTCGAGGCCGGTATCACTGTGGCCGGATATACCCGAAAAGGCGGGGCAGTCGTTTACACGCACCCGGAGCGCTTGATGTAGTACCATATGCTTGTGGTATACTGATGCTGGCTTTCTGAGTCATCTCTTATAGTCGATTCGTAGCAGTTATTAAGTTGGCCAAAAAGAAACGTACACCTGACGCTTTTGTGACCCGGCGGCTTTGGGCCGGCGTGTTAGTCGTCTCTCTCCTAGTGATTGCCTCATGGTCGGCCTCACCTATCTCAGCCCGCATTCAGCAAGAAAAAGAATTGACAGCTCTCTCCTCCCAGCTCGACGAGGCCCGGGCGGACAATGGTCTGCTTAGAAAAGAGATAAAACAGCTTGAGGGTGATCCTGAGCATTGGGAGATGTTGGTCCGTCGCGACCTGCGCTACGTCAAGAGCGATGAGCTGGCCTATGTCGTGGTCGAACAGGACGCGCCGGTAGAAGATGTGGCAGTCACTCCGGTCGAGCCAACGCTTTGGGAACAGGTCAAAACACAAGTCAAAGAACTATCAGTACTCTTTTAACCGGGCGGTTAGCGCCTGTTTAGATTGGGCTCGTCGAACTCTGCGGGTCGCTCATCCAGCTTGAGTTTGACCTCTTTAAACTTGCCGTCGCGCAGAATAGTCAGAGTGATCTTCGTCCCGGCGCTGTATTGATTGATCTCATTAACCAGGTCCTCCATCGAGGAGATCTTCGTATCATTGATCTTCGTGATGATGTCCCCGCCGATCTCACTATAGTTTCCGTCGATGAGTGTCTGACGATCCGCCTCTTTGAGGCCGGCATCGTGGGCCGGACCCGGCTCGATCACGGCGACGATCATAGCGCCCTCGGTGGTCGTAAGACCCAACTCGTCTGCGGTCGCCTCGTCAAGTGTCGAGCCCTGGATGCCGAGCCAGGGCCGTGAAGTCTTCCCCGTCTCTTTGATCTCCTTGTAGACTCGCTTTACGATCGAGCTCGGTATCGCAAAAGCGATCCCGATGTTACCGGCGCCGGTCGTGGCGATCTGCGATGTCACCCCGATGACCTCTCCGGCGCCAGTCAACAACGGTCCACCGCTATTACCCTGGTTGACCGCCGCATCCGTCTGGATGACCCCGCGGATCTCAATACCGTTAGGGGCGTTTATGACGCGGTTGAGAGCGCTGATAATGCCTCGACTCATGCTCCGGTCATAGCCGAGTGGATTGCCGATGGCATAGACGGTCTGTCCGACCTGGGCGTTTTGCGAATCGGCTAGAGCCAGGACTCCCACATCGTGGTCTTTTAGGTCGGTCTTGAGGACCGCCAGGTCCGTGCTCTGATCTACGCCGACCAGGGTCGCTTCTTCCTCGGCCTGATCGGAGAATTGGACCGATATCTTATCGGCCCCGCTGACGACATGAGCATTCGTGATGACGTAGCCGTCTTTGGAGACGATAAAGCCCGAGCCTGACGCTACCTGATTTTCCGGAACCGGCAAGCCGAAAAGATTGTCGAATCTGCTGCTGATCGTCGCTTTGATATGGACAACGGCGTCTCCGCGCCGTTCATATATATCTTGGGCGCTCAGACCCTCGAGCGGTTCATTAATCTGGAGCGCTGTCGTTACCGCCTTGACGGGTTGTTCGGGCTCATCCTTGGTTCCAGGGGGCGGCGATATTGTAAAGGCTCCGTAGACAAGGAGCGCCCCTAGGACGCCGGATAAAAGACTGGTAAAGAAAGTTCGCATTGAAACACCTCTGCTCTTAATATGCTTACGTAAAATATATTAGAATAGAAGAAAGAGTTTGAGCAAGGTAAAAAGCGCATCGGCGCTGGAAAAACACAGAATCTTCACATCATTGCTGTGTCGCGGTTCGTATCTGGAAGGGAAGGGCGTTGGCTGGTTTTAACGACGACGATATTCGCGTAGTTCGAGAGAAGGCCAGTATTGTCGATGTCGTTGGCGAACGGGTCCGGCTGAAGAAGTCCGGACGGACGTTCAAGGGTCTTTGCCCGTTCCATAACGAGAAATCTCCGTCATTCCATGTCGATCCGGCAAAACAGCTCTATCATTGCTTTGGCTGCGGTGTCGGCGGAGACGCATATTCTTTCGTCATGGCAGCGGAGGGGCTCGATTTCACCGAAGCTGTCGAAACGCTGGCCCGCCGCGTGGGTCACCCATTGACCAAGCGCGACCCTCGTCAGGCCGGAAAGAAGACGCGCCTCCTGAAAGCCTGTGACGAGGCGGCCGTTTTCTACCAGAAAGCTTTGCGGCTCGACAGCGGAGCGGCCGCCCGCGATTATATAAAAGCGCGCGGCTTGGCCGACCTGGCCGTCGAGTTCAAGCTAGGGCATTCGCCGGATTGGTCATCGCTCCTGACGTATCTTAAAAGCAAGGGGATCGAAGAGGCCGAGATGATCGGAGCGGGGCTGGCGGCCCGGTCGGATAAGGGCGGGTTGTATGACCGTCTCAAGGGACGCATCATTTTTCCTATCCTCGACAATCAAGGGCGCACCATCGCGTTCGGCGGGCGGGTTCTCGATGATTCGCTGCCGAAGTATGTCAACTCTCCGGAGACCCCTCTCTATCATAAGGGGTCAATACTATATGGACTCAGTCAAGCCAAGACCGAGTTCTTGAAAACGGAAACGGCCCTAGTCGTCGAAGGATACACTGACTTGCTGGCCTGCGTGGGCGTCGGTGTCAGCAATGTCGTCGCCACCCTGGGGACCGCCTTCACGGAAGACCACTTGCGTTTATTGGGGCGGTTCGTCAACCGCGTAGTATTGGTCTTTGACGGAGACGAAGCAGGGCTCAATGCCGCGGAGCGGAGTTCTGAATATCTGAATCTGCAGCGCCTGCCGGGCAGCGAGGCCCTTGATGGGTTGATCGTTGATGTGGAAACAGAATTATCTGTGGCCGTGGTACCCGGCGGTCTCGATCCCGCTGACTTTATTGCCGAGAAGGGGGTGGCTGCGTTTTCGGAGTTGATCGAGGCGGCTCGACCCCTGGGATTCTTTTTATTGGATAGGATAATCGAGCGCGCCGGCACCGATGCGACCGGGAAGATGAAAGCGGTGGCTGAGGCGGCCCCGATGCTGGCTGGATTGAGTAGGGCGGTTGCTAAAGAGGAGTACATGCGCTACCTGGGAGACAGCCTTGGCATCTCGTTCGAGGCGTTGACGGCGGAGATCAAGGCGGCCGTCGCACCACGCACCCGATCACACGGGCATCAAGAGCGCGTCGCTATAAAGCGGATCAGCGGGCCCGAGCGCGAGTTGCTGCGGGCAATACTTGAGGATCCGGAGCGTGCCGCGGGTTTGGAGGATCTGGATATCGAATCATGGCCGGACCCCATACTGACGCGACTGGCTGCTGTTTTAAAAGACAGAGTTGGGGGTAAAGGCGAAGATATCGCTGAAATGATCCACAGGCTCGACGACGAGCTGAGCCGGCTGGTTTCGGAGCTGGCCCTCGAACCCTTCGGAGCGGATGACTTAGACACACATTTCACTGGTCTGTTTCTAAAATGCAAGGAAGCCTCGCTAAATAGACACATTGAGCGTCTCAAAAAAGAGTTGCAGGTTACTGATAGTTCAAATAAGAGGTATGATGAACTATTTGAAGAACTTGTAGCCATGGAATATAAGAGACGAGAGCTGAAGAATAAAGTGACAGATGGAGGAAGTCTGTGGGTCAGGAAGTAAAGGAACTGGAGCTCCCGCAAGTCCAGAAGCTCATAACTAAAGGCAACAAACGAGGCGTCCTGGGCAGCGAGGAGGTCGTCGATACTCTTAATAAGGTCGATCTTTCAGCCGAGCAGATGGATAATATTTACGCTCAGTTTGATTCACTCGGCATCAGTGTCGTCGAGAGCCAGCCGACCGGCCAAGGCGACGGCGATACGCCCAAGGCTAAAGCTGCCACAAAAACCAAGAAGGCCCCGAAGACCACTAAAACTACGAAGGCCAAAAAGGATGCGAAGCCCACGAAGGCTGCCGGCGCCACCAAGGCTGCTAAAGACGTAAAGCCTACAAAGACCCCGAAGGCTGCTAAAGCTGTTAAGGATACGAAAGCAGCAAAGGCTACGAAGGCAGACAAGGCCATAAAGGCCCCGAAGGCTGCTAAGGTCGCAAAGGTCGCAAAGGTCACGAAGGCTGCTAAAACTGATAAGGATGCGAAAGCAGCAAAGACCGCTAAAGTCGCTAAAGCTGATAAAGACACCAAGGCCGCAAAGACCACCAAGGCTACAAAAGCAACAAAGGCAACGAAAGCTGATAAAGACACCAAGGCCGCTAAAGCTAAAACGGATAAGCCAAAAACAACCAAGAAGTCCGCAAAGGCTGTAAAGAAGACGCCCAGTGGCCCCAGTGAGCCGGGCGTTAAGAAGAAGATAGATTTCTCGATCAAGACCATGACGAGCGATCCGGTCCGGATGTATTTGAAAGAGATCGGCAAAGTGGCTCTTTTGACCGCGGCGCAGGAGGTAACGTTGGCCAAGGCGATAGAGGCCGGCGAGGAGGCCATCCGCGAGCTGGAAGAGGCCGCAGAGCTGACGCGGGCCACGAAGCGTCGCCTACAGCGCGTTGAGCGTGAGGGTATGGCGGCCAAGCGCAAGCTCGTCGAAGCCAATTTGCGGCTTGTGGTCAGTATCGCTAAGCGCTATGTCGGTAGAGGGATGCTCTTTCTCGACCTCATCCAAGAGGGAAACCTCGGTCTCATTCGCGCTGTCGAGAAGTTCGATTATCGCAAAGGTTATAAGTTCAGTACTTACGCTACATGGTGGATCCGCCAAGCGATCACGCGGGCTATCGCCGACCAGGCCCGGACGATCCGTATTCCGGTCCATATGGTCGAGACGATCAACAAATTGATCCGGGTCCAGCGTCAACTTCTTCAGGAGTATGGGCGGGAGCCGAGCCCTGA
Organism: Actinomycetes bacterium; assembly: GCA_030666075.1. GTDB lineage: Bacteria > Actinomycetota > Aquicultoria > CAJVYJ01 > JAUVQD01 > DAOUYN01. The sequence continues at coordinate 14,950 of DAOUYN010000003.1, forward strand.
AGAGATCGGGGCGCAGATGGAGCTTCCACCGGAAAAAGTGCGCGAGATATTAAAGATTTCTCAAGAGCCAGTCTCGCTGGAGACACCGATCGGCGAGGAAGAAGACTCGCAATTAGGCGATTTTATCGAAGACCAAGAGGCCGTTGTTCCGGCGGACGCGGCGTCATTTTCGCTCCTTCAGCAACAATTACGGCGCATCCTTGATACGCTGACAGACCGGGAGCGCAAGGTCATTGAGCTGCGGTTTGGCCTCAAAGATGGCCATCCGA
>DAOUYN010000112.1 GCA_030666075.1 Actinomycetes bacterium
ATAGTGGTATGATTCCCTGCGGGATGAAGTTCTCGACGTTGGCCGGATCGGTCGGCGGCGGGTTGCAGGTGCCAGGGTTCATCGGTATCGGCAAGCAGTTCATCGCCAGCAACAAGTTCATCTCCGCCGACGGCGGTTTTCATCGCATCGTGTGGATGCCGAAAGAGCTAAAAGAGCAGCTCAAGGAGCAGCTGGCGAAGAGGGCCGAAGAACTGGGCGATGCGTCTTTCGTCGATAAGATCGCCGACGAGACTAATGCCGTCACCGAGGAAGAAGTGTTGGAGTGGTGTACCAAAGTCGGGCATCCGGCCTTGACGATGGAGTCGATGTTCTAAACAATAGTCATCGGCGGCAATGCCGCCAATCGTAAGTTGTGTAATTAAGCGCGACCCCGGCCCGGTGCCGGGGTTCGCGAGTTGCGAAGGGGTTATTTCCCTAGAGGAGGAGCGTGAATGGCTTTAACAGGACTGCAGATATTTAAACTTCTGCCCAAGACGAACTGCGGCGAGTGTGGGGTGCCGACATGCATGGCATTCGCTATGAAACTGGGCGCCCGCCAAGTCGAAGTCACGGCCTGTCCGTACATCTCCGACGAAGCCAAGGGGGAGCTGTCAGAGGCTTCTGCCGCTCCTATCCGTAAGGTCACCATCGGCACGGGCGACAACGCCTTCTCCCTCGGTGATGAGACCGTCCTCTTCAGGCACGAAAAGACCTTTGTCCATCCGGGCGTATTCGGGGTAGTCATCGACGATACCGCCGGTATGGACGAGATCGCGGCCAAAGCGAAAAAGACCCAAGACACCGAGTTCGAGCGGATCGAGCAAGAATTGCGGCCGCGGGTCGTGGCGATTCGCGCTGCTTCCGGCGATGCCGGCACATTCGCTGCCGCTGTCTCCAAGGCGGCCGAGAGTACGGATCTGCCGCTGGTTCTTATCTCTGACGATCCCGAGGTCATCAAGGCTGGTCTCGAGGTCGTTAAGGGTAATCGTCCGCTCATCCACGGAGCGACTGCCGCCAATGCCGAAGCCATGGCCGCCATTGCCAAGGAGGCCGATGTGCCGCTGGCCGTTCGCGGTGAGACCCTCGAAGAGCTGGCGGAAGTCTCCGAAAAAGTCACTGGCGCCGGTGTTAAGGACATTGTTTTGGCCCCGATGGCCAAATCCGCCAGCGAGACGCTAAAGGACCTGGTCTACATCCGCCGGGCCGCTTTGAAGCAGAAGTTCAAACCGCTGGGTTTCCCGGTCATCACCATTCCAGGCGAGGGCACGGACGACGCCAACCTTGAGTTTACTCTGGCCGGTATCCATCTAATGAAATACGGCGGCATCATCTTATTGAACGATATCGATCCGGCCCGGGTCCTGCCGCTCTTGGTCCTACAGCAGAACATCTATACTGACCCGCAAAAGCCGATGCAAATGAGCCAGGGTATCTATCCGATAGGCGAGCCGGGTCAAGACAGTCCGGTCATGATAACGACCAATTTCTCGCTGACCTACTTTATCGTCTCGGGTGAGATCGAGGCCAGCCGGGTGCCGACGTGGCTCCTAGTGATGGACGTGGAGGGTCTCTCGGTCCTGACAGCCTGGGCGGCCGGCAAGTTCGTACCGGAAAAGATCGCCGAGTTTATCAATAAGAGCGAGATCATGGATAAAGTCGGCCATAAAGACCTTATACTGCCGGGCTACGTCGCGCAGATATCGGGCGAGCTCGACGAGGAACTCGCGGACTGGACCGTCATCGTCGGCCCGCGTGAAGCCGGCGACGTCCCGCACTTCCTTAAAGACAAAACAGCTTAATTCCAGGGACACGTACCGAATTAATCTCTTAGAAAATAATTCGGTACGTGTCCCTGGAACTTTTTATTCGTCGTAAGCGATAACGCGAATGATGCCGATCGTATCGCCTTCACCGGCGGTTGTCGCGTCGCTGGCCGAGATGATCCGGCGTGGGCCGGCCGCTAGAAACTGATTGACCTGCTCGTCGAGCGCCTCTAGTTCTTGCTTAACGTGGAAGATCTTTAGTGATTGGGTGAATGTCTTGATCTTCATGATATCTCCTTGTCATCTATTAATGCCGTCTTGCATATCTTACCTCTCTTTTTATTGCCTCGCTCTGTTTAACAAAACGCCCTTGACGCAAGAACAGTAGAGAATCGAATACGCGAGGTGGAAGAGTAATGGTAGATACGCCGGATGAAGATTATCATCGTGACAGTGCGCGGGTTCGGGCTCTAAGGGGCTTTTACGCGCACGTTATCGTATATATAGTAGTGAATATCGCCCTCTTGGTCATCAATCTGATCGCGTCCCCGAACGTCCTGTGGTTTTATTGGATTGCCGTTCCTTGGGGGATAGGTCTCTTTTTTCACGCGCTCGACGCGTTCACGGTGCGTCTCCCCGATATCGAACGGGCCAACCGTGTCCCGGACGAAGTCGCGGAAAGAAGGCGTCGCCGGGCCGGGTAAATATTTACGCCGAAAATCGTGTCGAACGGGTGCTTGACAGCTTTCCCGATGGGTCATTATTAGTTACAATTATCACTTTGAGATGACCGACACGCAGAAGACATCCGCGCCCGTTGAATGGCCCGCTCCGCCTTGCCAGGCGGCCTGCCCAGTCAATACTGATGCCCGCCGATATGTCGCTCTAATAGCGCAGGAGCGTTATAAAGAGGCTCTTGATGTCATCATGGCGACCAATCCTCTTCCCTCGGTCATCGGTCGTATCTGCGCTCATCCATGCGAATCGGCTTGTCGCCGGGCCGGGGTGGATGAACCAATAGCTATCTGTCATCTGAAACGGTTCGTAACCGATAAACTAGGCTACTCCGACGGCGAGATAATAGTGGCGCCTACCGCCAAGACCCAGGGTAAATCGATAGGTATCATCGGCGCCGGCCCTTCAGGCCTGACGGCCGCGGGCGATCTGGCCCGGCTTGGCTACGACGTCACCATCTATGAGAAGCACCCGAAACCGGGCGGTATGCTCCGCTACGGTATTCTCGACTATCGTTTGCCGCCCGATATCCTTGACAGCGATATAAACAACATCCTGGCTCTCGGGATAGAGCTGAAATCCGGCGTCGGCATCGGCTCCGATATCGATTTTCAAGAGATCACGGGTGGGCACGATGCTGTGATCATCGCCGTCGGCCTCTCTGTGGGCCGCTCCATTTCGCTGCCGGGGGTCGATCTGGACGGAGTCGAATCATGCATCCCGATCCTCGAGGCCATCAATGAAGGTAAGCCGGTCGATCTAGGCGAGCGCATTATTGTCATCGGCGGCGGCAATGTAGCTGTCGATACCGCCCGCAGCATCCGCCGGCTCGGCGATAAGAAAGTAACGATCGTCTGCCTCGAGGCGCGCGATGAGATGCCGGCCCATGATTGGGAGATCGAGGACGCACTGGAAGAAGGCGTCGAGATACACTGCTCATGGGGCCCCGATAAGATCGTCGGCGAGAACGGCCGGGTAACGGGACTCGAATTCAAAGAGGCGACCTGTGTCTTTGACGATAAAGGCCGGTTCAATCCCCAATTTAACGAGAGCAACCGCAATATAATCCCGGCGGACACGGTCGTCCTGGCTGTGGGCCAGGGCAGCGACCTCTCTTTTCTGAAGGACTCCGGCGTCAAGTTGACCGAGAGGGGCCTGTTGGAGTTCGATCGTCAGACGATGCGCACAAGTGAGGCAGCGGTCTTTGCGACCGGCGAAGTCGTGACCGGCCCGGGCGCGGCAATCAACGCCATCGCCGGCGGCCATCGGGCGGCTGCCGCTATCGATGCTCATCTCGGCGGCGAAACGCCGGTCTTCCAACGCGAGCTCGCGCCCGTAGACGAGCTGCCGTCTTGGATAGCTTCGCAGATGTGGGAGACGCCGCGACGGTGGATGCCGCGCACCCCGGAAGCCGACCGCCTCAAAGACTTTGCCGAGGTAGAGTTGGGGTATTCCGAGAACGACGCCCTTCGCGAAGCCCAGCGTTGCTTGAGCTGTACCGCCGGGGCCAGAGTTGATAATGATAAGTGCGCGGCCTGTCTGACCTGCGTACGTGTCTGCCCTTACGGTGTCCCGGAGATACGGGGCGACAAGGCCTATATGGATCCGACGATCTGTCAAAGCTGCGGCTTTTGCGCTTCCGAGTGCCCGGCCGACGCTATTTCAGTCAAGATGACCGACGAACATCTCCTGGAACTGCAGACGGGGCTCGATGCGATCGAGGCTGGTTGGTCACCGTCAGGAGGCGACGCGACAGTTGGTTTCATCTGCCAGTTCGGCCACACCTGGGGCGCTGACACCACTTTCGATG
>DAOUYN010000051.1 GCA_030666075.1 Actinomycetes bacterium
GTCAAACGACGGGGTGTCCCGAAAACCCGGACCGTGTCCGTCGCCGCATCCGTCAAGAGGCGGTTCTCCACAAGGGAGCGCGCTGCTTCAGTCGCCAATTGGTCGAGGGCCGCCCGGACGGCGGCAGCGGGCATCTCCTCGACGCCTATCTCTAATAGTAGTCGGCGGGTCTGGGTGCTCATGCGCCCCCTCCCCCGAATCGCTCGCGCATGGGCCAACCGCGCTCTTCCCGCTCGGCGATGTATCGTTCGGTGCACGCCCGCGCCAGGCTGCGGACCCGGGCGATAAACCTGACTCGCTCGGTGACGCTTATCGCCGCTCTCGCGTCGAGCAGATTAAAGACGTGTGAGCACTTCAAGACATAATCATAGGCCGGCAGGACCAGACCGGCCTCGACCGCAGCCTTGGATTCCGCCTCGAAGTCGTCGAAGAGAGAAAACAGCATCTTCGTCCCGGCCACTTCAAAATTGTATTTGGACCACTCTATCTCCGATTGGTGATGAATGTCCCCGTACGAGACATCTCCCGTCCATTGGAGATCGTAGACGCTCTCTTTCTCTTGGATGTACATGGCGATCCGTTCGAGCCCATAGGTTATCTCCGCGGATACAGCCGGCAGCTCGACCCCTCCGACTTGCTGAAAGTATGTGAACTGGGTGATCTCCATCCCGTCAAGCCAGACCTCCCAGCCTAAGCCCCAGGCCCCCAAGGTCGGCGACTCCCAGTCGTCCTCGACGAGACGGACATCATGCTCTTTAGGCTCGACACCGAGCGCGCGCAGACTCTCAAAGTAGATCTCTAGCACATCGTCAGGGGATGGTTTTAAGATGACTTGAAACTGATAATAGTGCTGTAAACGATTGGGGTTCTCGCCGTAACGGCCGTCAGTCGGCCGCCGCGATGGCTCCACGTAGGCCACTTTCCACGGCTCGGGACCGAGACTGCGCAAAAAGGTGGACGGATTGAAAGTCCCGGCGCCGACCTCCAGGTCGTAGGGTTGAGCGATGAGACATCCACGCTTAGACCAATAGTCTTGCAGCGTCAGGATTATCTCCTGAAAAGATAGTTTTTCAGCCAATAGAATAGACCCTTCCCTCCACATAGGGACGAAAAGGTCTTCCGCGGTTCCACCCTACTTGGCGATAGCCTGTCGGACCACGTGTCCCGCTACCGCCCTCTCTTTACCCTTTAGGGCTCCAGGACGCCACTCCCTTCGATGCCCTTTATTTAGTTAACGCGATAGTAGCAAATCGCTTTTTCCGGTGTCAATCAGGAAGATCGGCGGTTCTTCTCTGCTATCATGATATCGTTTTTCGGGTACTCACTCTCTTAAAACCAGGAGGAAATATGTCCGAACCGCTTGATGACGATCCCACGCCTAATATCAACGTACAGCTCGGAAGCCCATATATCGCCAAGTCGCTTAAGAACCTGGACGACTCGGCGGATGAACTGTTGCCGACCCAGGAGGTGACCGCGCTCTGCCGGTGCGGGCACTCAAGCAATAAACCGTACTGCGATGGCACGCACCTACAGATAGGTTTCGTTGGAGAAAAAGAAGCCGACCGCGTCCCCGATAAGGTCGATGAATACGCCGAGGCCGCAATAACTATCATCGACAATCGCGGCGTCTGTTCCCATTCAGGCATCTGTACGGACAACCTCCCCGGAGTCTTCAGGCTCGGGGTAGAACCTTGGATCGACCCGGCGGGCGCCTCGATCGAAGAGATCATCGCCCTGGTCAAACGGTGCCCCTCCGGCACCCTCAGTTATTCGATAGACGGGGTCCGCCACCAGGACCACGGCGGCGACCCCACGCTCAAAGTAACAAAGAACGGCCCCTACTACGCCAGCGGCGGAGTCGAGCTCACCGACGACCAGGGTTCCGAGCCGGAAACGACGGACCACTACGCTCTCTGCCGCTGCGGCAATTCGAAGAACAAACCGTTTTGTAACGGCGCTCATTGGGACGGCTTCGAGGACAGCGGCACATGGGAAGAACCTAAGAAGTAAGCTAGGCGTGCTCTATGGGCGTGTGGGCCGATATCTCCGAGTCGGTCGTGACCAGGTCTTCGACAGAGAGATCATGAACGTCGCTGTTGCCGGTCAACCTGGCGAACGTCTTCAGTTCTTCAGTGGAGAGCCGCAAGAAGTTTTCCAACCGCGCGGCCGCCGCATCGATATCGACGCGGCTTCTAAGTTCGGATAACTGGGTCGTCACCCCGACCGGACAATTCCCGGTGTCGCAGATACGATACTGCTGACAGGCCGAGGCCATCAGGGCCGCCGTGCCGATAGCGACCGCATCCGCCCCAAGCGCCAGCGCTTTGGCAAAATCAGCAGATGTCCGCAGGCCGCCGGTAATAACCAGAGTGACGTCATCGACACCGTTGTCATCCAGGTATTTCCGGGCTCTGGCCAGAGCAAAGAGTGTCGGTACGGAAGTCGCGTCCTTCACGAACTTGTGCGCCCCGGCGGTCCCGCCCGGGCGCCCGTCGATAGTGATGAAATCCGGGCGGGCGTATAACGCCACCTCCAGATCAGCCTCGACATGCCCGGCAGCGAACTTGATACCTACCGGCTTCCCGCCGGACTTCTCTCGCAACCATGACACCTTTTTTCGCAGATCGTCGGGGTTCCTGATGTCGTCGTAACTGGCCGGGCTGGTAATATCCGTGCCCGGCGAGCAATTGCGCAGCTTGGCCACTTCCGGTGTCACTTTCTTGCCGGGCAGGCTCCCGCCTATCCCCGGCTTGGCCGACTGGCCTATTTTTATCTCAGTCCCGTCGACTCGAGCCAGGTTCTCATCAGTGACACTGTATCTGTTGGTGACGTATTCGAAGATATACTGGTGAGTCTGGGCGATAGTCTCCTCCAGAATACCGCCTTCACCGGATCCCATCGCCGTCCCGACGGCGGAACTCCCCTTGGCCAGCACGATCTTGAGCTCCTTCGATAGCTCGCCAAAAGACATGTGGGTGATAAAGATCGGCGTATCGATGACGATCGGTTGGCGAGCTCGCGGCCCGATGATCGTTTTGGTCGAGACGTCATCTTCTTCGTTGAGCGGTATCTTAGCCAGCTGGGCGGCACGGATAAGGATATCGTCCCAGCCGATGACTTTCTTTTGAGTCCGCATCGGTTCGATAAGCGACCGGCCGGTCACGGCCATCTTGTGGATATCATCCATGCGGCACTCGACAGAACTCTCGTCCCGCTTCCACTCGCTCGGATAATCCGGAGCCTCATTGGGTGCGGCCGAGGCCGTTCCGCCATCGGTCGCCGTGGCGCCGCTGGTCACCGCGGCGGCATTCTTGCCCGTCCCAACATCGGCAGCCGTACCGCCCTCGTCGGGAACAGGTTGCTGGTGTGACTTGTCGGCCCCGCAGACCGGGCAGCGCCAGTCATCAGGAAAGTCTGCCGGCAACGTTCCGGGGGCAATACCGGCGGCAGGTTGACCCGCCCCGGCATCGTACTCAAACGCGCGGCAGACATTGCACCGGAACTTCTTCGGTCCGCTCATGCCGTCGGACTCTTCGTCGAGGGGGCCATTTTCTCCCGGTCGACCATCACCTCGACTAAGGATGGCAGCTTTGACTCAAAGGCCTCTTTGACAGCCGCGTCCAGCTTGCGCGGATCATCGACTCTGATGCCGAGACCCCCGCTGGCCGTCGCGAACTCGGCAAAATTCGGATTCTCGAACTCGATACCATACTCCGGGTAACCGTCACGGTTCTGCTCTTTCTTGATATTTTTCAGCACGCCGTCATTGAAGACGATTACGTTTATAGCCAGCTTCTCCCTGACCGCGGTCGTGAAGTCGGCCATCAACATCCCGAAGCCGCCATCGCCGGTGACGCAGACGACCTGCTTGTCAGGAAAGTCTAATTGGGCGGATAGAGCGGCCGGCAACGAAAAGCCCATGCTGGCGATATTGGCGGAAAGATATGTCTTTTGGCCTTCGCAGATAAACTTCTTATAGAACCAGTAAGTATGGTCTCCGACATCGACGCAGATGACGGCATCACCGGTGACGTGCTTCTTGATAGTCTGAATAACGAGGCCGGGATTGACGGGGCTGCTCATATCGATCGCGTCGGCGGCGATCTCGGCGAGATGCTCTTTTTTAAACGCTCCGATCTGGGCCGTGAAGTCCTGGTCGGGCTCTTTGGTGTCGACTAGGTCAGTCAACTCCGCCAAGAGCGCCGGGGCATCGCCGACGAGACCGGCATCGATATCGAAGGTCTTGGCGACGCGGGTCGGATCCCAGTCTATCTGGACCTTCTTGACTCCGGCCGGCACTAGATTGGCCTGGCGAAACCCTGACCCGACGACCATCAATAAATCGCACGATTGAATGGCCTTGGCCGCGTGCTTAGAGCCGATCGACCCTAAGACCCCCAAGCTCAGCGGGTGGCTCTCGAAAATGACGCCTTTTGCGCGCGACGTGGTGGCGACAACGGCATTGATCTTCTCAGCCAGTCTCAAGAGCTCATCTGCGGCATGACGGGCCCCCCAGCCGGCGAGTATCGCCACTCTTTTGCTCTCATTGATCAGTGCGGCCACCTGGCCGATCGCAGCGGCCGCCGGTTGGGTCGGATTGTCGACCAGACGTCTGGCCGGTTCATATATCGGCTCGGGCAACTTTTCTACGAGCACGTCGGTCGGCAGGCTAAGCACGGAGACACCGGGACGGCGATAGGCATACTTCACGGCCATCAACATCAATTTGAGGGCCTGGTTGGTCCGGGCCACAGTCTCGCCGAACTGGGCGAATGGCTTGAATAGTTCGATCTGATCGATCTCCTGGAAGGCCTCGCTGCCGAGGTATACCTCAGCCACTTGCCCGAGCAACGCCAGGACCGGCGCCCGATCATTCGTCGCATCCATCAAGCCCGTGATCAAGTTGGTCGCGCCGGGACCGGCTATGGACATACAGACGCCGATATGGTCGGTCATCTTTCCGTGAGCACAGGCCATAAAAGCGGCTGTCTCTTCATGGCGCACCATGATGAAATCTATATCCTGATGGCGCCGGATTGCGTCGACGATAGGCAGGTTCGAATCGCCCGGGATGCCGTAGACTCGCTTGACGCCGAAAGCCACTAGTTGGTCGACGAGCTTCTCGGCGACGCTCGCGGCGTTCTCATCGTCGGAAAGAGTTATCCCCTCGGAAACAAAAGCGGACTTCGGGGCCCCGCAAACAGGACAGGTATATGAGTCAGGCTGCGGTGCGAATGGTCCCGGTTGGTGTTCGTCGTCGTAGATAAAATTGCAAACCGTACATCTGTGCTTGTTCATGCATTGACCTTCTTAGAGGTTGCCGGCTAGCCGCTGAGGGCGGACTTCAGGTGGTCGGCGATGACCGCTTTGTTGCCCGAGAAGATGACACCTTGCTGGCGGTTGATGGTCAGCTTCACCGTCTCGCCCGGATTGAATACTGCGTGCGACGGCATCGTGCTGCGTATCATCCGCCCGGACGCCAGCTCGATGGTGTAGAGGTTCTCTTCCCCCAGGAATTGGCGGGCGGAGATCACTGAGTCGGCCGCCGAGTCCGTCGAGATGGCGATATCGTGCGGCCGGAGCATCACGTCTATGTCGGTCCCTCCGGTGAGCCCGGCCGGAGTCGGCCAGACGCCCAACTCGGTGGTTATCCCTTGCGGGCCGACCTCGCCGGGGAGGAAGTTTGCTTGGCCCATAAAGTTGGCCACGAACCGGGTCGCCGGACGATGGTAGACATCCTCCGGTGAGCCGACTTGCTCGAAACGTCCTTTATTCAGGACGACGAGGCGGTCGGCTAAGGCCAAGGCTTCCTGCTGATCATGGGTGACGAAGATAGCAGTCGTCCCGGCGCGTTTGAGTATCTGTCTGATCTCCTCCCGGACGCGCGCGCGTAAAAAGGCGTCGAGGTTCGAGAATGGTTCGTCGAGCAAGACTACCTTAGGTTCCGGAGCCAGGGCCCGGGCCAAAGCCACCCGCTGCTGCTCCCCGCCGGATAGTTCATGCGGATACCTCTGGTTGAATCCAACGAGTCCCACGAGGCGCAGCTTATCGGCGACTTTAGCATCGCGTTTGGCTTTCTCGATCTTGCCTAGACCAAAGCTGACATTCTGCTCGATGGTGAGATGCGGAAAGAGGGCGTAATCCTGGAACACTATTCCCACCGGGCGCCGTTCGGGCGGCACCCAGGAAGAACCGGCCACTTCCAACCCTTCAATCCGGATGGTGCCTTCGTCGGGCTCGATGAATCCGGCTATCAAGCGCAGGGTCGTCGTCTTCCCGCAGCCGCTCGGTCCGGACAAGACCAATATCTCGCCTTGGGCCAGCTCGAGACACATGCCCTTGATAACGGTCGTATCAGTATCAAACGACTTGCTGATGCCTCTCAACGAGACAGCGCCTTCGCCGCTTTGGTTCACGCCACTTCCCCCTTCACAGTCTCAATGGGCGCCGGGCGTTTGGGTTTCTGCTCGCGGACCCGCCGAGACTCTCGGATGAGGATAGCAGCCGGAATCACTCCTGCCAAGACGAT
>DAOUYN010000192.1 GCA_030666075.1 Actinomycetes bacterium
CTTTCGGCCCGGCCGCCGCCATGGATAAGCTGAAGATAATCGACGATGATCAAGCCCAACTCTTCCCGGGCTATGAGCCGCCGGGCTTTCGCCCTGATCTCCATGATCGTTATGTTGGCCGTGTCATCGACAAAGAGACGGGCTTTGGAAAGGCGGCCGCTGGCGGCCACCAGCCGTTCGGTCTCAGCACCGGTCAACCGCGCCGGGCTGCGCAGTTTTTGGCTCGGCACCATCGCCTCGGACGACAAAAGGCGCTGGGCCAGCTGGATCTTGGACATCTCCAGACTGAAAAGGGCCACTGCCTTTTGCGAATCGACAGAGATATTGCGGGCGATATCGAGGACCAATGATGTCTTGCCCATCGCCGGGCGGGCCGCGATGATGATCAGATCTGAGGGTTGCAACCCGGAGGTGTATTGGTCGAGACGGGCAAAGCCGCTGGAAACCCCGGTGATATCGGAACCGGTGCGGGCCAGTTGGTCCATCAGGTCCCAGTTCTCCGCCAACAGGTCCTCGAGGAGGCTGAACTTCTCGGATATGCGTTTCTTGGAGACGTTGAAGATCAGCGACTCGGCTTTGTCTATGGCGCCCTCCAGATCATCGGGGGCCTGATACCCGATGGAAGCGATATCGGTAGCCGCGCGGATCAACCCGCGCAGCAAAGAATGGCGCTCCAGTATCCGGGAGTAGTGCTCCGCGTTGGCGGCCGTGGGGACAAAATTGAGCAAAGTGTGAATATATGGTTTGCCGCCGACTCTCTCTAAAACACCCATTTTTGTCAGCTGATCGGCGACTACGATCGGGTCTGTTGGATCGCCGTTCGTGAACAGCGTAGCGATCGCTTCAAATACGTGGCGGTGGGCTTCGCGATAGAAGTATTCGGCGCGGACATGCTCGATCACGCGACCAGTCGCGTCCGGTGAAAGAAGCATCGCGCCCAAAAGAGACTGTTCAGCTTCTAGATCATTAGGCGGGACACGCTCGAAGGTCGTCGGGTCGACCGCCTTCAAATCTTTGGTGCTCATGCGGCCTTGCTACCGCGCTACTCGGCTTCGGCTGGTTCGGTATCTTCGCCGGCGGTCGTCTCATCCTCAGCAGCGGCTTCTTCCTCAACGACCGTCTCGGAAACCTCGCCGGCCTCCATGCCTTCAGCCACTTCCGCGACGACATTGACGACCAAACTGGCCGCTACATCAGCCTGAAGGCGGATGCGCAGTGTTACTTCGCCGGCTTCCTTGATGGGGTCGCTCGGAACTATCCGGCGCTTGTCGACCTCGATACCGAATTCTTCCTGGATCGCCGCGGCGACATCCTTGACTGTCACCGAACCGTAGAGGCGGCCTTCTTCGCCGGCCCTAGCGGTGATCGTAATGGACTTGCCGGTGAACTTATCGGCCAAGGCCTGTGCATCGGCCTGGGATTGCTCATACCGTTTCTCTATGCCGACACGTTTGAGTCCTAATTGTTTCACGTTGCCCTTGGTAGCCGGGACAGCCAGACCTTTAGGTATCAGAAAATTGTGCGCATAGCCGCGGGCCACATCGACGACATCGCCCTCGCGACCGAGTGTAGGTACTTCTTCTTGCAGAATGATCTCCATTTGAACCTCCTAGATGATCCCGGCTCAGCCGGAACCTAGAGCTTAACACATCACGAAGTTCTTGCCAGCCTCCATTTCACCATGTTTGGACCCGGCTCGATTCGGTATATACGAGGGGTTTGAAAAAATAAGACCATAGGAGGTCGATATGAGCCCGAACAATATCGAAAGAAGACACCGCAACGAGCACGAAGCCGCACTCAATGACTGCCTGCACCATTCGCTCGGCCACCTGCACCGAGCCGACCGCCATTTCGAAACCGCCGTGCGCGACAATGAATTGCGCCAGGAATTTGCCGCCGGGATCGGACGCGCTCGAGCCGTCCTCAACGAACTAGGCATCGACAGCTAGGCCGCTCTCGGTTCATCGACGACATCTACCACTGACAGGTCCGCCAAATTAATGAAATCATGCATCGACATGCGGATCGAAGCGGTATGCGTGCCCCCATTGAACAGAGCTGTCTCATGATCGACCAGACGACGGTCTATATATATGGGGAGACTCACTAATCCGCTTAGCGGCGGCACCGCCCCCAGCTCGAACTGAGGAAAATCGCGGCGTAGTTCATCTTCGGTAGCCAGGCGGGCATGGCTGGCCCCGAACATCGCCTGGAGTTTATCGTTACTGATACGGTGGCCTCCCGGGACAACCACGATCGCTTGATCTCCGTCGTGGGTGACATGAACGACCAGCGACTTCGCGACCTGGTCGACATCTATCCCCAACTCTCGGGCTTCCTGAGCTGTAGCGAAGACTTCCGGGTGGTCGATCACCTCATATTCCGCCTCCCGCTCGTCCAACCATGCAACGACTTCCGGATCGACCGCCATTTTGACCCCCTCGGATCTGACACGTATTGTTCCCCGACGCTCTTTTATTCCCCTTTAGAATCTTCGGATACACGGACGGCTGTTCGCTTGACAAGCGTACATAGTAAGCGATAAGGTCGCTCTACTTCAGGGTGCCTCCCAAGAGCATAGTGCAAAGTGACCTTACGATAGGGTGTACGTATTGAGTACTGAACGACCCTTTGGTGTAGGATCGGCCAAACAAGGATCAGCCCTGGCCACCCCGGCCGGCGGGGACGACCGAATGCGGGCACTCGCAGTTCTGGAGAAAGCTGCTCTAGAAGCCCGACAGCGGCTCGAATATGAAAAAGTCATTTCCACCTTAGCCACGCGGTTCATCGCCCCTGACGATCCGGATCGGGCCATCGATCTCGCCCTCAAGGAGATCGCCAGATTCACCACCGCCGACCGGGCCTTCCTGTGTCTATTCGATGATAAGCTCGAGAAGATCAAGGAGG
>DAOUYN010000017.1 GCA_030666075.1 Actinomycetes bacterium
GCGGAAACAGCTCGACTCGTCCATTAGGGCCGTTTTTGACTCCTGGAATAATAAGCGGGCCGTAGACTACCGCCGCCTTTATAAGATACCCGAGACTCTCGGTACGGCGGTAAACGTCCAGACGATGGTCTTCGGCAATCAAGGCAATTCTTCGGGTACCGGGGTAGCTTTTACTCGTGACGCCGCTACCGGCGCCAACGAGTTCTATGGCGATTACCTGACGAATGCCCAGGGCGAGGATGTCGTTGCCGGGATCCGGCTCACAAAGCCGATCGCCGAGCTTGAGCAGGAGATGCCGGAGGTTTACGGCGATCTGATGCGGACCCTAAATATATTAGAGAAACACTATCGCGACATGTGCGATACCGAGTTCACTGTCGATAAAGGCAAGCTCTATATGCTCCAGACCCGTGTTGGCAAGAGGACGGCCGCGGCCGCCCTGAAGATCGCCGTCGATATGGTGGAGGAAGGACTTATCTCCAAAGAAGAAGCGGTGATGCGGATAGAACCCGACCAGCTAGACCAGCTGCTGCACCCGCGTTTTGATCCGAAAGCCGACCTCGATGTGCTCACCAAGGGGCTTAATGCGTCACCGGGCGCGGCGGTCGGCAAAGTCGTTTTCGATGCCGACGAGGCCGAGCGTTTAGGGGAGCAGGGCGAGAAAGTCATTCTAACTCGCTGGGAGACGACCCCCGACGACCTCCACGGCATGATCGCCGCGCAGGGCATCCTGACCAGCCATGGCGGCAAGACCAGCCACGCGGCCGTTGTCGCCAGAGGCATGGGCAAGCCGTGTGTCGCCGGTGCGGGCGAGCTAAAAATCGACATGCGCAACCAAGTATTCAGTGTTAACGGTATCAGTGTTAAGGGCGGCGATATCATCAGCATCGATGGGACGACCGGCCGGGTCATTGTGGGCGAGGTGTCGTTGGTAGAACCGAAACCGACGCCGGAATTAGAGACCGTCCTCGGGTGGGCCGATGAGTTGCGTCGTCTCGGTGTGCGGACCAACGCGGATACACCGGAAGATGCTGTTAAGGCTCGAGAGTTTGGCGCCGAAGGCATTGGACTGGCCCGGACCGAGCACATGTTTCTTGGAGACAGGCTCCCGATCGTTCAAAAAATGATCCTTGGCGATGACGAAGAGAAGAAGGCGGCGTTGGCCGAGCTGAAAGAAGTCCAGAAAAGTGACTTTTCCGGCATCCTCACGGCTATGGATGGGTTGCCTGTGACGATCCGGCTTCTCGATCCGCCGCTTCACGAGTTCTTGCCAGACCTGGTAGGGCTTGAGGTGGAAGTGGCCAAGATGGAGTGTCAAGACGCGACGGAAACGGACTTGAACGAGAAACGCGGGCTTTTAGCTCGCGTTCAGGCCATGACCGAGGCCAATCCCATGCTGGGTCTTCGGGGCTGCCGTCTCGGTATCCTCGAGCCGGAGATCTATAAGATGCAGGCCCGGGCGATCATGGAAGCGGCGGTCGAGCTCAAGGCCGCGGGCAAAGACCCGCACGTTGAGATCATGGTCCCGCTCGTGGCGGTCCTGTCCGAACTGAGCTACCTGAAAGAAAAGATCAAGGCTGTCTGTGATGAGGTCCTGGACGCCAGCGGGGAACAGCTCTCGTATAAGATAGGCACTATGATCGAGCTGCCCCGGGCGGCGCTCACAGCCGACGAGGTCGCCGAGGACGCGGAGTTCTTCTCATTCGGCACCAACGACCTGACCCAAACGACCTTCGGGTTCAGTCGCGACGATATCGAGGGCAAGATCCTCGCCCGCTACCTTGACCACAAGATACTCGAGAGCAATCCATTCGAGATCATAGATCCCGGTGTGGGCAAGCTCATCAAGACCGCCTGTGAACTTGGCCGCCAGACCAATCCGACCCTAAAGCTCGGGATCTGCGGGGAGCACGGCGGAGAACCGAATTCAGTGAAGTTCTTCAATGAGGTCGGTCTCGACTACGTCAGTTGTTCTCCGTATCGTGTACCGCTGGCCCGTTTGGCTGCCGCCCAGGCGTCCATCGCCGAGCGGACTGCCGCCGGGACTACAGCCTGACCTGACCCCGTCTTTGCGAATATCCATCACTTTGTTGCCTGGCAGGCGTTTGACCGGGTTGTTTTCGGGTATCTAAGATATCGGCAAGACGTTGGTTCGAGTCCGACTAGGGGAGGAATGCAGGGAGTGTCACAAAGATCCAGGCGCCTGCTTATAGTCGCCTTTGTTGCGCTCCTTGTCCCCGGACCTCTTGCCGGCTGTAACCTTTCACCTGCTCCGCCGGAAGAAAAAGTCGAAACGGTCCCCAAGGTCCAGGTAGAAAAAGTGACGACGATCGAGATCCCGGCGCAGTGGCCAAAAGACATCCCGATTTATCCAGGCGCGCAGATCGTTTCCGAGACACCGACCGTATCCGGGCAGAGCCTGACTCTCAAGACGGAGGATACGGCAGCCGAGGTCTTCAATTGGTATTTCGACCGCCTCGATTCCGAGAATTGGATAATGCCCGCGCCGATGCTCGATGTCGCCAGGAATGTCGCTTCGATCAGCGGCACTCTTGACGGGCGGACGCTGAGATTTATAGCCCAGACGGCTGAGACGGAAGAGGGCTATACCTCGTTCTCGATCACGGCCGATCTCCCTGTTGCCATAAAATAGCCGCACCGGCAAAATGAGCCTTCCCGGATATTCAGCTTGTACAAACGGGCTGGCTATTGCTATATTCTGTCCATGCTGATTTCCCGAGAAGATGTCGAACACGTTGCCGCCCTGGCTCGTCTAGCCTTGACCGATGAGGAGACGGACAAACTGACGGTGGAACTGGGACAGATATTGGAGCACGCCGGCAAGATCTCCGAGATTGATACGGCCGGCGTCGAGCCCTCTGCCCACGCGATCAAAGTGACGAATGTGTTGCGGGCCGACAAGGTCGGTGACGAGCTTTCGCAAGAAGAGGCTCTAGCCAACGCCCCCGACCGCGAGGACGATGCTTTCGGGGTCCCGAAGATCGTATGACAGCCCCAAGAGCGGTCGACTACGACCTGACTATCAAAGAGGCTTCCGACCGCCTGGACCGGGGCGAGATAAGCGCGGTCGAGCTGACTGAGGCGGTTTTGTCACGCATCAACGCGGTCGAGCCACAAGTAAAGGCATATCTCCATGTCGATGAAGACAGCGCTCGCGAGCAGGCCGCCGCGGCTGATAAGAGCCGCCGGGACGGCGGCGTCGGTCCGCTTCTAGGCATACCGCTGGCAGTCAAAGATAATATTTGCATCCAAGGCATGCCCGCGACCTGCGCTTCGAAGATCCTCAGCGGGTTCGTGTCTCCTTATGATGCTACAGTGACCGGCGCGCTCAAGAAAAGTGGCGCGGTACTTTTAGGGAAGACGAACCTCGATGAATTTGCCATGGGTTCGTCGACAGAAAACTCCGCGATGCAGGTGACGTCAAATCCTTGGGACCTATCAAGAGTACCCGGAGGTTCGAGCGGCGGCTCGGCGGCCGCGGTTGCCGCCGGGCAAGCACTGGCGGCCCTGGGGTCGGATACCGGCGGCTCTATCAGGCAGCCGGCCGCTTTCTGCGGCGTTGTCGGCTTAAAACCGACTTACGGTGTCGTTTCGCGCTATGGTCTGGTCGCTTTTGCTTCTTCGTTGGACCAGATCGGGCCGCTGACAAAAGACGTCGCCGACGCGGCTTTGCTCCTGAACGTTTTGGCCGGCCATGATCGACATGATTCGACATCGATCGATCGAGAATATCCGGATTTCACTGCCGCCCTGGATGGCGGTGTCGATGGATTGAGGCTGGGTTTCCCCCAAGAGCTGGTGGCCGAAGGCGTTAGTGACGATATCAAGGCGGTCGTCGACGGGACTATCAAGAAGTTGGAAGCCCAGGGGGCGATAGTGGAGCCGGTCAGTCTACCTACGCTGGCCTACGCCTTGTCCGCCTATTACATAATCGCGCCGGCCGAAGCCAGCTCCAACCTGGCCCGTTTCGATGGGGTCAGGTACGGGCGTCGGGCCGAGGGCGCCAAAGACCTGTTGGAAATGTATAAAAGAACCCGGGCCGAAGGTTTCGGGCCGGAGGTCAAGCGCCGTATCATGCTGGGCACCTACGCGCTCAGCGCTGGCTATTACGATGCCTATTACGGTCAGGCCCAGAAAGTACGGACACTCATTATTGACGAATTCAAACAGGCGTTCGACAAGTTCGATGCCTTGATCAGTCCGACCACGCCGACCACGGCTTTTGAGATCGGCGCCAAGACCGCCAGTCCGGTCGAGATGTACCTGTCGGATGTGCTCACGATACCGGCGAACCTGGCAGGTCTACCGGCTATTTCTGTTCCGGTTGGTCTGGTCGAAGGCCTACCGGTCGGTCTGCAGGTGATGGCCAAACATTTCGACGAGACGACCGTCTTGCGGGTCGGGGCGGCCGTGGAGCGCCAGGCCGCTTTCGGCGAGCGGCCCCTGCTCGACTGAGCTTACTCAAACAAAGGCCGGTGCCCCTAGGCGTCGGCGGCGACTAGGAGCGTAGTTGGGACCGTATCCGCACATATTCTCCCCGGGAAATATAGGAATCCTCAATCTCCACAATCGTTTGATCATGTCCTTGTATCCAACCAAGTACGGTGAAAATGGCCAGGTCACGGAGCGGTTGATCGAGTTCTTCCGAGCCAGGGCCCGCGGCGGGGTCGCGTTGATAGTCATGGATGGGTTTTGCCTCGACTACCCCGGGGCCTATAAGGGGCCGGCGGAACTTCGCGCTGATGGCCCGGAGCACATTCAGGGCTTACGTGAATTGATCGGCGCGGTCAACAATGAAGGGACTCGCGCTTTTACCCAATTGAACTACCCGGCGGAGCGGCCGGTCGATCCGGGAACACCGGGGGCCAAGGAGAAAAAAGGTCGCTGGATGCTGCCGCTTGTAGACGCGGCGGACGCCGACGTTATGCACCACGTGATCGATTGTTTTGGTCGGGGGGCGGCACGGGCTCGAGAAATCGGGTTCGATGGAGTCGAGATCCAGGCCGGCTGGGGGGCGATGATCGCCCAGTTTCTTTCGGGTCTGACTAATTCTCGCACCGATGAATACGGCGGCCCTCTGGCCAACCGTGCCCGGCTTCTTCTCGAGATACTAGCGGAGGTCAAGCGGGTGGCCGGGGTAGATTATCCCGTTCAGATCAAATTGGTCGCCGATGAGATCTGCGCCGGGGGCTTCGGGCTGGGGGCATCGGAGATCGTGGCCCAGAAGCTGGAAAAGTTCGGCGCCGACTCTATCCTGGTCACCATCGGCAATAAGCAGACCAAAAAGTACGCGCTCCCGCCTCATTCTCTTCCTCACGGCATCGGGACGTCTTACGCGGCGGCCCTGAAAGCCGTCGTCAATATCCCGGTCATCGCGATGGGCAAGATCGGCTACCCTGACTTGGCCGAGCAGGTGCTGGAGTCCGGTCAAGCCGATTTTGTAGCCATGACCCGAGCCCTGATAGCTGATCCGGATTGGCCCAAGAAAGCCTTCGCGGGGAACCGGGAGGATATCCGCGGGTGCATCTATTGCCTCGACGATTGCGCGGACAAAGGGGTGCCCGGCCTGGGGCGGGCTTGTGTAAATAACCCCTTCGCCGGCCAAGAGCGGTTGCTGCCGCTTGAAAAGGCTGCAGTTCCCAAAAAGGTCTGGGTCGTCGGCGGCGGACCGGCCGGGATGCAGGCGGCACTGACAGCGGCGCATCGGGGCCACTATGTGCAACTTTTTGAAAGAGACGGTCACCTCGGCGGACAGTTTCGACTGGCGTCCCTGACGCCATACAAGGGAGAAGTGGGAGAGGTTGTCAGATGGCTCGAACTTCAGCTGACAAAAGACCGGATCGATTTCGAACTGAATCATGCTGTCAATAGCCGGGAAATAATCGCCGCGGCTCCGGATGTCGTTGTTTTGGCGACGGGCTCAGAACCAAAAGAGCCTCTGCTTCCAGGGGTCGAGCAAGAGAATGTCTACAGCGCCAAAGAGTTTCTGGAGCGTCAGATCATACCGGGGCTGCATGTTGTGGTTATCGGCGGCGGCGATCTCGGATGTGAGCTGGCCGAATACGTTGCTGATCGCGGGAGCCAGGTGGTGCTTTTGGAAATCGCGGAAAAGATAATGACTCAGACTAAGTCTGTCGCTCGAGCCGACATGCTAGAGCGTCTCGAGCGCAAAGGCGTGAAGTTATACGCGCGCACCGGGGCGAGTGGCATCGGCGACGGGCACGTGATCGTCGCCGGCAAAGAAAACGAGCAGCTCAGGCTAAAAGCTGACCAAGTCATTTACGCCGTTGGCAATAGATTTTCGCATGAGCTCTATCACGCTATAGAAGGGGAGATAGCTCAGGTCCACTTGATCGGAGACGCCGAAGAACCGGGCAACATCGGTCATGCCCTGCGCAGCGCCGTTCATATCGCTCGCCGGATATAGCGAGGCCGGGCTTAGACCAGCGCCGCTTCGACTGATTTGATCTCGGGCACGTTCTCTTTAATGACCCGCTCGACACCGTTCTTAAGCGTCATCTGAGACATCGGGCAACCATGACAGGCCCCGGTCAAACGAACCGTAACGACCCCGTCCTTCACATCTACTAATTCGACGTCTCCGCCGTCGGCGCGCAGGTGGGGGCGTATCTGGTCGAGTACTTCCTCAATTCTCTCGTTCATATTACCTCCTTTGGAATCTATCAATATATCATTATAGAACCGGTCTGTCTAAGCTGTGTCGGCAACCCTTTCTGTTCATATTTCACCCAAAAAATGGTATATTAGACAAGAGTTCAAGGTATATATTAAGCGTAAGATTATTTTAAGAGCTCGGCTAGAAGTTGGCCTAGAGGGAAACTGAACCTTCTCTAATCACATGGCCGGTCCGGAGTTCGGCGACTAAGTTGCAGTCCGCAAGGACTACAGGAGGAAGTCGACAGGATTCGAGGTATTTAGCGCCTCAGGGTCAGATACTGTAGGTCAACGCTAGTTCGGGCTTTTATTTTTGCCCAAAACGGCAGCTATTCGAATGGTTTGGTGTCGGGTGGTTCAGCGCTTCTCGGTCGAAACGACCGCGCATTCGCAGATGGTCGATATCACGCCGTCGGTCATTGAGGCCGTCACCGACAGCGGCGCCTCGTCAGGGCTTTGCTTCCTCCACGTGCTTCACACTACCGCCGGTTTGACCATTAATGAAAATGCCGACCCCAGTGTGCAAACCGACATCCTCGACGGTCTGGAGCGGATCGTGCCGTTCGAGGCGTCATATCGTCATCGGGAGGGCAACTCGGACGCGCATATCAAGGCCACCCTGGTCGGTTTTTCTGAGGCACTCTTTATCGAGCGCGGTTCTTTGCTTCTAGGGACATGGCAGGGCATCTACTTGTGTGAATTCGACGGTCCCCGCCGTCGGCAAGTGGTTGTCAAAATCGTGCCCGAGGGCTAAATTATGAAAATGGACAATCCTATCGGTATCTTTGATTCCGGCGTCGGCGGCCTGACTGTGGCCCGCGAGATCATCAGGCAATTACCCGAGGAGAACATCGTCTATTTCGGCGATACGCTCCGCGTCCCCTACGGGCCGCGCCCCCTGCCTCAAGTCAAAGATCTTGTCTTTGAAATAGTCGAGATGTTGATAGAGCGCGGGGTCAAGTTGATCGTCATCGCCTGTAATACCGGTACGGCGGCCGGTCTTATCGAAGCGCAAGCCAAGTACGACGTTCCGATAGTCGGTGTGATCGAGCCCGGGGCCCGGGGCGCCGTGCAGGCGACGAGAAACCGCCGCGTCGGCGTCATCGGCACCGTCGGCACCATCGATAGCGGCGCTTACTCGAAGGCGGTGCGCGCGCTCGACGCCGGGGTCACGGTTTACTCTGCTCCCTGTCCGAAGTTCGTAGACATAGTCGAGCAGGGGATGATCTCCGACGCCAACTTTCTTCGGCCCAAGACATATAATCTGGCCAAAGCCTACCTGACTCCGCTATTGAGGGCACAGATCGATACGCTTATTCTCGGGTGTACGCATTACCCACTTCTCTCTGCTTTACTGGAGAAGGTGAGCGGCTCCGATGCCCAGCTTATCAGCTCGGCGCTGGAGACAGCCGTCGAGGTGCGCACGATCCTGGAGCGGCGCGGGCAACTGCGCTCAGGGTCCGGGGCGCCAACATACCACTTTGCCGCCAGTGCGAACGTCAAGCAGTTCGCGGTCTTGGGCGGGCGGTTTTTAGGCCGCAAGATCAGCGATGTCGAATTGGTTTTTGTGCGCGACGTCGATCGAGGCCGGACGGTGCTTACTTAGCGTGGAAGTGATTGTCTTGGGGAGCTCAGGGACGTTCCCGCGGGCGGGCGGGGCTTGCAACGGCTTCTTGGCCCGCGAGGGCGACACCCGTGTGTTGCTCGATATCGGTACCGGCGTCTTAAGCCGGCTCTATCAATGGATCGATCCCGGCAAGCTCGACGCGCTCGTCATCACCCACCTGCATCCCGACCACTTTCTCGATATATATCCCTACCGGTATTTCTTAGAGTTTCAAGCCCAGGGGCGTCTACCGTTGCCGGTCTATGCTCCGGCTGGCGCGGCGGACTATATACGCGGCCTTTTCAATGAAGCCGATACATCCAAGTTCGACCGGGTTTTCAAATTTACGGACCTGGTGCCGGATGAGCCCTTTGAGGTCGGCGGTCTCACGATCACACCCCGGCCCGTCTCACACTTGGATCCGACCTACGGGCTGGAGGTAGCGGCCGGGGGCCGGCGCTTTTTCTATACTTCGGACACTGACGCATTCGAGTCACTTGTCTCCTACTGCGAGGATGTCGACTTATTACTGGCTGAGACGACCTTAAGGGCCGAGGATGCGGATGTCCCCGTGGCCCATATGACCACGACCCAAGTGGCCGACTTGGCCCGGCGCGCCCGCGTTGGCCGATTGGTCTTGACCCATCTTTGGCCTCACTACGATCGCACCCAGATCAAGCGTGAGGTCGAAGGGGGTTTTAATGGTAGAATAGACCTCGCTGACGAAGGTCTATTAATTAAAGTCTGATGACGCGTTCCACCTCCTAGGGAGATACGAATTGAAACGAAATGATGCTCGGGCCGCCGACGAGGCGCGTCCGGCCAATATTACGCGGGATTACCTGCCATATGCCGAGGGCTCTGTTCTCTTCGAGCTAGGGGAGACCAGGGTGATCTGTTCGGCTACGGTCGAGGAGAAGGTGCCCGGCTGGTTGCGGGGCAAAGGACGGGGCTGGGTGACCGCGGAATACTCAATGCTCCCGCGGGCGACCGAACAGCGCACGACGCGAGAGGTGGTCAGCGGGCGGCCGAAAGGCCGGACATCGGAGATCCAGCGCCTCATCGGTCGGTCTCTCCGGTCGGTCGTCGAGCTGGACAAGCTAGGCGAAGTCCAGATTACCTTGGACTGCGATGTCATCAATGCCGATGGCGGCACACGGACGGCCTCGATCACGGGAGCTTTCATCGCCCTCCATGACGCCTTGACGCATCTGAAAGCAAAGGGCCGCATCAAAGGGGACCTGCCGTTGACCGGTTTTATCGCTGCTACCAGCGTCGGGGTTATCGACGGGGTCCCGTGCCTGGACCTCAATTACGAAGAAGATAAGAGGGCCGACGTCGACATGAACGTTGTCATGAATTCGGCCGGCGAGATCATAGAAATAC
>DAOUYN010000053.1 GCA_030666075.1 Actinomycetes bacterium
CCTGCATCATGGTTCCTACGGCATCTGTACCGGTTGCGGCCGGCCGATAGACGAAGAACGACTAGAGATACTCCCGGAGGCCGGGTTCTGTGTCGCCTGTCAGCGGGAACGTGAAGCAGGGGCCGAGGCGAGATTCAAAGAGGTCCAAAGCGACGAGGAGTATGTTTAGAGGACGACCCGTCGGATTTCTTCGAGCGAGATGAGCCCACGGCGCGCCTTGATGACGCCGTCATGATAAAGAGTGCGCATGCCTTCCTTGACCGCCTGTTCCTTCAGTTGTGCGCTTGAAGCCCGGCTGACACAGAGACGGTTGATCTCTTCTGATATCGTCATGAATTCAAAGAGGCCGATCCGCCCCTTATAGCCAGAGTGACCGCACTTATGGCAACCGACCGGCTGATAGAAGGTCTCACGTTCCTCGTCGGTCTCGATATCCAGCAAAGCGAGATCGGCCTTGGTGTACTCGATCTCCTTCTTGCAGCTCTCGCAGAGTACGCGGGCCAAGCGCTGAGCCAGCACGCCGCGAATCGACGACGTGACCAGAAACGGATCGACGCCCATGTCTATCAGGCGAGTAATGGCGCTAGGCGCATCATTGGTGTGAAGACTTGAAAGGACCAAGTGACCCGTCATTGCTGAACGAACGGCCATCTGGGCTGTTTCCAGGTCTCTGACCTCGCCGACCATGATGATATCCGGATCGGCTCTGACGATGGCCCGAAGTCCGGCCGCGAAATCGACTCCGGCTTTGCGGTTTATCTGCATCTGGGTCACCCCGGCGAGAGCGTACTCGACCGGGTCCTCGATGGTGATGATCTTTTTGGCCCGGGTATTCAGTTCCATCAAGGTCCCGTAAAGGGTCGTCGTCTTGCCACTGCCGGTCGGACCCGTATTGATCACGGCGCCGAATGAGCGCTTAAACGCGTTCCTGTATGACTCCAAAATATCGTCTTCCAGCCCGAGTTCGGCCAGTTTAATCGTGCCGGAGCTGCCGCTCATCAGCCTGATAGTCAGATTCTCGCCGTGCGTGGTCGGCAGCGAAGCCACCCGTAGCTGGACCCGAGCGCCGTCGACATTAATAGCCACCCGCCCGTCCTGCGGTTGGCGTCTTTCGGCGATGTCCATACCGCTCATTATCTTGAACCTGGAGACCAACAAGGCGCGCAAGTTGAGAGGGATCGTCATCTCCTCGTGCAAGACTCCGTCGATCCGATATCTAACTTTTACGTCCCGTTCCTCGTTCTCTATATGAACATCGCTGGCCCGCATCTTGAAGGCTTGAGTCAATATCTCATTAGCCAATTTCACGACCGGGGCATCTGCGCCGATCGGCACCTCATCTAGCTCGACAAGCGGACCGTCACCCTGCCCTTCATGGTCGGAGGCGTCCAACATCATCTTCTTAAAACTCGTCGATCCCCCGCTAAACTCCGTGATGGCCGAATCGATCGCGCTCTCGGTAGCCACTATCAATTCTACTCTCTTGCCCGTCGCTACCTGGACGGTATCGATAGCGTAAACATCAAGGGGGTTTGCCATCGCCACCAGCAGCCTGCCGCCGACAAAACCGATAGGCAGCATCTTATAGCGGCGGGCAGTTTCTTCGGTTATCAGCGAGCTGGCCTTCAGGTCTACCTCGTAATCGTCAAGATCTACGACATCGAGATTCTTCTGGACAGCCAGAGCCCTGGCCAGCGCCTGCTCGGAGATTATTTGCTCGTCTATCAAGATTCGGCCCAATGGTATGCCGCTGTCTTTCTGGGCCGCCAAGGCCTGCTCCAACTCGTGTTCTGAGACGAGTCGCTCCTGGATAAGGATATTTCCAAGACGGCTATATCGAAGGTTGCTTTCCATATTTTCTCTCTATCGGCCGAATGTCCGGTGAAGTTTATCATCTTTCGGCTAGCGGGCATCATGAGTTTCTGGGGTCCGGATTGCGGGTAGTTTTGCTGAGAACAGCGGCGCAAAGTCGTGTGATCCAAGAGTGTCTCAAAGGGAGGTCGTGTGGAAGAAGAGAAATGGTCTGTCACACCACAGGAAGCACGGTGGTCATGCCCGACCAATGTCTTTGAGTTCGAATCGACAGCCCAGATTGAACCGCTCGACGGGGCCGTTGGCCAGGAGCGGGCCGTTCGCGCCTTTGACTTCGGTTTCAAGATCTCTACCCACGGCTTCAATGTCTTCGCCGCCGGCCCGCCCGGTACCGGCCGACACGCTAGCGTTACCAGTTTCGTCGAAGAGCAGGCGTCAGATGAACCAGTCCCGGCAGATTGGTGCTATGTCCATAACTTTAAATCTCCCGACAAACCCATCGCCATAGAGTTGCCTAACGGCACGGCCGAAAGCTTTGCTAAAGACATGAGTGAGATGATCAAGGCCTGCCGGGCCGAGATACCCAAGGCCTTCGACAGCGCTGAATACGAGCGGCGCAAAGACCATACTGTTAAGGAATTTCAGAACAAACGAGACCCGCTGATAGCCAGATTGAAAAAAGCGGCGTCGGCTAAAGATTTCAGTGTTGAACTGACATCGGCCGGGATCATCACCATCCCCATCGTCGACGGAAAGCTGATGAAACGACAAGAGTACGATGAACTTTCCGGTGAAGACCGGAAGCGCATTCAGGAGAATACTGAATCTCTTCAGTCAGAAGTGAATAAAACCATGACCACGGTCCGCACGGCCGAGAAAGAGACACAAGAGGAACTGCGCGAGCTGGACAAAGAGATCGCCATCTTCGCCACCGGCCACCTGCTCGATGACCTGGCCGCCAAGTACCCCGACAATCAAAAGATACTCGACTACTTGCAGGAGGTCGAAAATGACATCATCGAGAACCTGGAGGCCTTTAGGGGCGACGAGAAGCCGGCGGGGCTCATGGTCCCGGGGATGCAGCCGCCGGACCAGGACGACCCGCTCGACAAGTATCGCGTCAACGTCTTTATCAGCCATCCTTCCGGTAATGGAGCTCCGGTAATATTCGAAGCCAATCCGACCTACTACAATCTGTTTGGACGGCTCGAGTACGCAGCGCGTTTCGGGGCGATGACGACGAGCTTCAAGATGGTCAAAGCCGGGGCGCTCCAGAAGGCCAATGGGGGCTACCTGATCCTCAATGCCCTCGACCTGCTTCTTAACCCATTCTCATATGATGCCCTCAAGCGCTCCCTGAAAACGAGGGAGTCGCGCATTGAGAACCTGGGCGAGCAGTTCCGCATCATCCCGGCGGCTACGCTCCAGCCCGAACCGATTCCGCTGGATGTGAAAGTGGTCTTGATCGGCAGCCGGTACATTTATGATCTCCTCTATGCCATGGATGAGGATTTCCGCAAGCTCTTTAAAGTCAAGGCCGATTTTTGCGTAGACATGGACCTCTCCGAAGAGAGCACAGCCAAGTACGCCTCAATGATCGCCGCCAAATGTCGCGAGGATGACCTAATACATTACGATCCGAGCGGGGTCGCGCGTATCGTCGAGTACGGAGTGCGCCTGGCCGAAGACCAAAAGAAGCTATCGACCAGGGTCATCGATATCCACGATCTGATCAGCGAGGCCAGCTACTGGGCCTCGACAAACGGCGACTCCGTTGTCTCCGGGGACGACGTCCAGCGGGCCGTCGATGAGCGGACGAGGCGGTCAAACCTCCTGGAGGAACGGATCCACGAGATGTTTGAAGACGGGAGCATCCTGGTCGATACTGAGGGCTCAGCCGTGGGTCAGGTCAATGGACTGGCGGTCATTTCCATGGGTGACTATATGTTCGGCAAACCCTCGCGGATAACCTCCAAGGTCTACGTCGGCAAGGCCGGGGTCATCAATATCGAACGCGAGTCGAAGTTGAGCGGGCAGATACACGATAAGGCGGTTTTCATCCTCTCGGGATATCTGGGCGACAGGTTTGCCGCAGACAAGCCGCTGGCGATGAACGCCACCATCGGCTTCGAGCAGTCATACGGCATGATCGAAGGCGACAGCGCTTCGAGCACCGAACTCTACGCGCTCCTTTCGAGCCTCTCGGGCGTACCGCTTCGGCAAAGCATCGCCGTCACCGGCTCGGTCAACCAGCAAGGCGAGATCCAGCCCATCGGCGCGGTCAACCGCAAGATCGAAGGCTTCTATGATGTCTGTAAAGTAAAGGGGCTCACGGGTGACCAGGGGGTCTTGATACCGCGGCGCAACCTCAAGAACCTCGCTGTCCGCGAGGACGTGGCAAAAGCCCTCGAGGCCGGAGAATTTCACCTATGGGCCGTAGATACGATCGACGAAGGTCTTAAGGTCCTGACAGGTGTCCCGGCCGGAAGACGCCAGCCCAATGGTTCCTGGGAGCCGGAGACGATCAATGCCCGTGCCGACGCCCGACTGGCCCAACTAGCCGACAACCTGAGAAACTTCGAGTCTCCACAACAACGGCGGGCGGCTTAGTCAAACCTCTTTTTGCTATCGGGGAAATGTTTGGCGAGCAGCGCTAAAAAGCTCTGAGTTTCTTGTCTAGTTGGGGCCTTGGCCTGCGACGCGTCTACACACGTATAAAAAATGCAGTCAACTGGTTTTGCGCTCACGTATTCGAGGCTCTCAGGATCGTGCAGGAGACACAGCCTATCTTGGACCTTGTCGTCCCGGGGCCAGTTGTCGATTCTCTTGCTGAGGAATACGCACCCCTTGTTAAGCCACGGATTGGCATGAAACAACTCAGCTCTCGTTTGATAGTAATCACGGGCTCCAGGAATAGATATAAGGTTTCCATCGCTTGAGATCGACTTCATGTGGAAGGTGGTAAGCGTTTTTCTCTTGCCGAAGCCCTTAACTTTGACTTCCCATATGTCAAAGTACTTTTTGACAAACGCCTCAAAACTCAAATTAGATTCATACTCAAAGTCGGTTCTTTTCAGACCGCCATGTGTGTAGAGCTCATAGATCAGGACCACGTTTTCAAGTATTGCGAATCCCCCTTGGCTGCAACAACTTGAAGAGCAGGAGATACAGTCGTCTTTCGAGGCGCCACCGCTTTGGTGTTTCTCGATCAGGTCGACTATTGGTTTTGGTAGCTCTATCTTTTCCATCAGTTTGATTCTACATTTTACAACGCTCGGTGGAGCGATTTGTTCGACACCCTTTTTTATTCGACCACTTTCACAAGACTATTGTAAAAGGTCTTGCTGCCATCTGGGTCGACCCAGATATCTACATGTGAGGTCTCTTTGCGATGAATTCGCACGAGATAATTGTAGACCAGCGGATCAACAGAGGCGAAATCTGGGTGCCGCTTGGCGATAAAATCATGAGCGGCCGCTAGGGCCGTATTGCGCGCATTAGCTTCTCGTGACGATTCGGGTCTTAGTCTTGCGGGCGGCACCCATCCGAATGCCGCACTCGGTCGATGCATTCCGGCGCGTCGATACAGGCTACCGTCTTTCATCACCGCGTACTCCAAGATGCTCTCACTGCTGCTCGTCTCCTGGATGTACCAGTCAAGAAGGAAGCCTCTGATTTCGGCACTGACTATCGTGCCTGTTATCTCAACACTCTGCACGGCCTTCTCTACAACTGGATCTGCAAGCTGTTGCACTGAATAAACTGGCCCGAACTCCAGCCTGTCCCTCGCGTCTCCATCGCTGGGCGTTGATGTCGAAGCGCTTGCAGGCGCTGACGTCGATGTCGGTTTGCTTGCGGATGTCGCGCTCGGCTGGTCGCACCCGGCGAGGATCAATGCGCAACAGGCGAGAGCTGCGATCATGATATGTCTTTTATACGCTTTTGTTCTCATGCACTGATTGGTTCTTACGTCGAACGCCTGAGCTCACCTGCGCTCACAGGGACAAGCCGAGCGAGTGTCTGGTGGAACGCATTGTTACATCTTGACCACCAATTTTAGCACGCTTGGTTCGGAGAATCGCCCGTGTGTTAGTTGCTCAGTCCGTTTTAGCTGCGCAAGTGCGCCGGTCTTTTCGGCACCTGGACTCTCGGCCCCCGGGCCTTAGGAAACCGAGTTCTTATTACTGTAGCGGCTCGTGGCGGAAATCAGGTGTTCAGGGCACTTCGGGTTGGTTCCCGCGCAAGTTTGCTTTTCTGTTCGCGTCCCTGTCTTAACATTGGTCTAAGTCAAACCTCATTTCTTCTTGACCAAGGCGAGCTGCTTTTTGAAATATCTGTCCAGCGCTGCTCCACGAACATTGAACTGGTCCCCATCCTGGAGGACAGTTTGAAATCCTTGCGTGCCGCCCCAAACTCGTATCTCTTTCCCGTGCACTAATCTAAGCTCCACCACAATAGGGTGCGTGGTTTCAATGTCTCGATGGTCGCGCTTTGCCCTGAGCCGGGGGACGATCCAAGAATTACTGGGGCACCAAAAGCTGCAGACAACCATGATATATACGCATGTTGCCTGCAAGAATGTGCTGGGAGTAAAAAGTCCTCTGGATGTCTGATAAGAAACCGCCCGCCGGGGATATAATCAACCAAGGAC
>DAOUYN010000130.1 GCA_030666075.1 Actinomycetes bacterium
GTTGGTGCCGAAAGGTCGAAGGCGGGGAAGAAGTGGAGCGGAGGAGAAACCAAGAGAGGAGGTGCCGAAAGATGGCAGTTGTCTCAATGAAAAGTCTGCTTGAGAGCGGTGTTCATTTCGGGCATCAGACGCGTCGTTGGAACCCGAAAATGAAGCCGTACATCTTCACCGAACGTAACGGGATTTATATCCTGGATCTTCAGCAAACGCTCTCCCTGATCGAGGAGACCTACGAGTTCGTTGCCGACCTCGTTTCTCGTGGCGGAACACTGCTTTTCGTGGGAACTAAGAAGCAGGCCCAAGAGGGCATTGTCGAAGAAGCGACGCGGGCACAGATGCCGTACGTCAGCCATCGTTGGCTTGGCGGGCAATTGACTAACTTCGAGACGATCAAGAAGCGGATCGATAGGCTGCGCGAGCTCGACGAAATGGATACCGACGAAAAATTCACCCATCTCCAAAAGAAGGAGAAGCTCAAGCTCAAGGTGGAGAGAGATAAGCTCCAACGCAATCTCGGCGGTATTAAAACGCTTGACCGGACCCCCGACGCGATCTTCGTCGTCGACCCGCGTAAAGAGCTGATCGCTGTTCAGGAAGCGCGGCGGTTGGATATCCCGATCATCGCTATCGTCGACACGAACTGTGATCCCGACGAGATCGATTACGTTATCCCTGGCAATGATGATGCTATTCGGTCGATCAATCTAGTTACCAAGATCATGGCCGATGCCGCTTTGGCCGGCCTGCAAAGCCGACCGCAGCCGGAAGAGCAAGAAGCGGCACAAGCTTAAAGAACTTTTTTGGAGGAGTGTAAATGAGTGTTGCACCTGCGCTCGTAAAAGAGCTGCGCGACAAGACTGGTTGCGGCATGATGGACTGCAAGCGGGCGCTGGAAGAGACAGGAGCCGATGTAGATGCGGCTGTGGATCTTTTGCGCAAAAAGGGCCTGGCGGATCTAGCCAAGCGGTCTGAGCGATCGACCAATGAAGGCATCGTAGATGCGTACATTCACGGCGAGGGAAACCTAGCGGTCCTCGTCGAGATCAATTGCGAAACTGATTTTGTCGCCAGAAATGACGACTTCAAGCAGTTCGCGCATGATGTCGCAATGCAGGTGGCGGCGGCTAGTCCGCAGTTCGTCACCAGAGACGAAGTCCCTGAAGAGCTGGTGAAAGCAGAGCGCGAGATCTATCGCGCGCAAGCTCTACAAGAGGGGAAGCCCGAGAAGATCGTCGACAAGATCATCGACGGCAAGGTAGACAAGTTTTTTAAAACGGTCTGCTTGATGGAGCAGGTTTTCATTAAGGACCAAGACAAGACAATCGAAACACATCTCGGCGAACTCGTCAGCAAGATCGGAGAGAATATCTCGATCAGACGGTTCTCGCGTTTTCGACTTGGCGAAGAGCTGTAGGGGCTGCCTTGACGAACTTGCACTACAAGAGAGACCTGCTAAAACTAAGCGGCGAGGCGCTTTCTGGCGACTCCGGGTTCAGTATAGATCCCGGGGTCGTCCAGTCGATCGCCGATCAGGTGCGCCAATTGAATGGCGACGGAGTAGAGGTCGCTATCGTCGTGGGCGGCGGCAATATCTTTCGCGGCCTGGCGGCGAGTGCCCGGGGAATGGATCGGACTACTGGAGACTACATCGGTATGCTGGCTACGGTCATGAACGCTTTGGCCCTTCAGGACGCGCTCGACAAAGTCGATGTCGATACACGGGTCCTGTCGGCCATCAGCATGCATGAGATGGCCGAGGCTTATATCCGCCGGCGCGCCGTGCGTCATCTTGAGAAAGGGCGGGTCGTGATATTTGCCGCGGGGACCGGAAACCCCTATTTCAGCACAGATACCGCCGCGACCTTGCGAGCGCTCGAGATCGATGCCGAGGTCATTTTGAAAGCAACCAAGGTCGACGGGGTCTATGATTCAGATCCTTTCGTCAATCCAAAAGCACAGAAATTCAAATCAATTACCTACAAGGATGCACTTAATAAAGGTATTAAGGTCATGGATTCCACCGCTATTTCACTGGCAATGGACAACGAACTGCCGATCATCGTCTTCAGCCTAAATGAGGCAGGCAACATCAAAAGGGTCGTACAGGGTGAAAAGATCGGCACGATCATGGACGGAGGCTCACATTGATCGACGAGATTCTCAAGGATGCAAGCGAAAAGATGAAGAAGTCGGTAATAGCGACCTCTCATGAGTTTGCTACGGTCAGGACGGGCAGGGCGTCTGGAGCGATCATAGAGCACCTGAGCGTCGATTATTACGGCACGAAGACACCGCTTAACCAGATGGCCAGCATCACCGTGCCGGAGCCGCAGTTATTGGTCGTGCAACCCTGGGACAAGACGGCCCTCGAGGCCGTGGAAAAAGCGATCATGCAGTCCGACCTCGGTTTGTCGCCGTCGAACGATGGCAATATCATCCGGGTCCCGTTTCCGCTTCTCAGCGAAGAGAGACGCAAAGACCTCGTCCGCCACGTGAAGAAGCTGGCCGAGAACGGCCGGATCTCCGTGAGAAATGTCCGGCGGGACGCTAATGAACGCATCAAGCGTCTCGAAAAAGAGCACGGGGTGGCGGAAGACGAAGGTAAGCGCGCTCATGACGAGTGCCAGGATCTGACAAATCAGCATATCGCTGAGGTAGATGCCCTGGTTCAAGCAAAAGAAGTGGAGATCATGGAGGTGTGATCCTCCGTGCTGACGACCTTACGCCGGCTCTTCGGAGCGGCTCCTGAGCCAAATACGACGCTCGACCGGGAGCGGTTACCAAAACACGTGGCCGTGATCATGGACGGCAATGGTCGCTGGGCGCAAAAGCGCGGCCTGCCGCGTATCGCGGGACACCGGGCGGGCGGCAAAGTCGTTCGCGAAGTAGTCGAAACAGCCGCCGAGCTTGGAGTCGGCCACCTGACTCTATATGCGTTTTCCGCCGAGAACTGGCGTCGTCCAAAGAACGAGGTCAGCGGGCTGATGAGACTATTTGAAGAGATACTCCAGTCCGAGCTGGAGGAACTTCACAAAAACCAGGTCAAGATAGAAGTCATCGGCGACCTCGCAAATGTTAGCGAAGGTACTCGCCGCCAGTTCGAGAAGGCGATCACCCGCACTGCCGAAAATACAGGATTACACTTGATCATCGCTCTTAACTACAGTGGGCGCGCAGATATCCTCAGGACCGTAAACGAGGCGCTTGAGCAGTCAGCCAAGACCGGGCAAGCGATCAAAATGGATGAAGACGCTTTCTCGGACGTCCTGGCCACGGCCGGGATCCCGGACCCTGAGCTTATCATCCGGACCAGCGGCGAACTGCGCATCAGCAACTTCCTGATCTGGGAGGGGGCCTACGCCGAATTCTGGGTGACCGAGACCCTATGGCCCGATTTTGGCCGGGCCGGGTTCACACAAGCGATCCATGACTATCAGCGGCGTGACCGCCGTTTTGGCGGATTGACGAAAGATTCCGATGCTCGCTAAACGATTGCTGACAGCCGCGGTCGGTATCCCTGTTCTGATCGGCGCGATCTATCTGGGACCGGTGATCTTTACGGTGCTGGTGACATTGGCGGTCGTCGGTATGGTGCTTGAGTTTACGAAGATTTCCGAGTCGGCGGGTGCCCGAGCGCTGATGCCTATACTAATGGTGTTCGCGGTGGCGATGCCGGCCATCCTCCGATATCTGGATTCGGCGCCCATGGTGCTGTGGCTGCTACTCCTGCTCGGCAGCATTATGGCCGCGAAGATATTTGATCTTGAGAAAACCACCCTGGACCGCATGGGATCAACGGTCATGGGTTTCTTGTATGTCGGGGTCCTGCCGGCGATGCTGGTCCTTATCTATCGAGAAGATCTTGGACCGCTACCCATCATGATGGTATTTGTCAGCGTCTGGGTGGCGGACTCGGCTGCTTACACAGTGGGTCGGCTCATCGCTGACCGCTCCCTGGGCTTCGAGCATCTCCATCA
>DAOUYN010000201.1 GCA_030666075.1 Actinomycetes bacterium
ACCGTCTGGGATGACTTCTCGGGCGGCCTGGCACAGGCGGCCGGGGTCGACCTGGCCCTGGTCGGAGACTCTTTAGCCATGACCGTGCAGGGTGAAACCGACACCCTTGCCGTCACGTTAGATGAGATGATCTATCATTCGCGTTTGGCCGCTCGGGCCTGTCAGTCTCCGTTGCTCATTACCGATCTTCCCTTTATGTCATATCAGGTCGGCTCGGAGCAGGCGCTGCAAAGCTCCGGGCGGGTTTTGAAGGAAACGAAAGCGCGCGGCGTGAAAATGGAGGGTGGCCGCGAGCTTTCGGAGAGCGTGGCCAGAGTGACGGCGGCCGGTATCCCGGTCGTCGGACACATAGGGCTGACACCCCAAGCTGTCCACCAGCTGAGCGGCTATAAGGTTCAGGGCAAGTCGGTAGATGCGGCTCGCCGCCTGGTGTTAGACGCTCAGGCTCTTGATGACGCCGGTATTTGTGCCTTGGTCCTAGAGTATGTCCCGAGTGAACTAGCCGCCCGCATATCGAAGATCATCGGGGCGCCCACCCTTGGTATCGGCGCCGGTGCCGGTTGTGATGGCCAAATCCAGGTGACCGCCGACATATTGGGGCTGGGATTGCGAGTGCCGAGGCACGCGAAAGGCTTTGCCAACATACGGGATAAAGCTGCGAGCGCGTTGCTTGCGTATGCCGAGGAAGTGCGTGGCGGCGAATTTCCCAGCGACGAGCAGGCCATTTCGGCCGATGATGAGTTGCGTCGAGCCATCGAAGCTGGAGATCTGTAGGGATTTGGCCGGCGGCCCGGCGCGGTTACGGTTGGAGGGCGTGCTCGGAGATGAGCGTCCCCTTGATCGAATCTAGATAAGCGTGAATGGTCTCTAGGGCCCCATGGCAGTACGGAGAGTCAAGTGAACCGTTGATGTTCGCCGCCGAGATGGCGCATCCGCCCCCGCAAAGAGTGGCGATCGGGCAGTCGCGGCAGGCCTTTAGCGATAGAATGCTGCGGCCATTCCAATTCGACAGCGCTGCTTCGTTCAAGAAAAAATCCGGATAGTACCGACCAACCGCGTGACGATCGTCTCCGACCGCTTCAGCGCACAGGTATATCTTGCCATCGGTCCCGAAAGTATAGCAACTCAGATTATTCGATTCGCAGTATTGAAAACGCGGAAAACTGAAATCGTCCGAGCCGAGAGCCGTCATCAAATACTCGAGGTTGCGGAATAGGTCTACCCGGAATATGTCCAGTTCAGGGTGATCCACTTTAAGTTTAAACCAGATGCTCGCTGTCTCATGTTCGGCAAGACGCCCGGGCATCTTGCCGCCGCTATGGTCGTCGACAGGGGAGAGGATCGCCCCGAAGTGCGGCAGCCGGTCCCACCCCTTTTCTTGAATGAACCTAGCTAGTTCGACTAAGCTACCAATGTTTCGCTTGTCGACATTGACCCGCATCCGGACCTTCATCTCGTTGGCCAATAATAGATCTATGCCGGTGACGATAGCTTCGAAAGAGCCCTGGCCGCCGGCCCGCGGACGACGGCTGTCGTGGATCGGCTGCGGGCCGTCGACCGTTATCTGGAAGTCGTCGATCTGGGGCCGGAACGAGCTTAGAAGCGGAATAAAGTCGGCGACACAGACACCGTTCGTGACCGCGCTCACCGTCATCCCGCGGGCCCGAGATAATTCCAGGACATGCCTGACCGCTTCATGGGTGGTCGGCAGCAAGGGTTCGCCGCCGAATAATTGGATATGTGAGTCGGCGGTGGCCAACCGGTCGATGGCGTCGAATATCGCATCGATCTCCTCCGTCACCAAGACGCGAGGGCGTTCTTGCGGTAGCGAACCCTCAAAGCAGTATTCGCAGCGCAGATTGCAGGCGTACGTGGGGCAGACGACGAACGTCAAAGGCCGGGTAGTCGCCGTATACTCTTGGAACAGCCGGTTCATCTCTTTTTGCTCGGCCAACCGAGACGGGAAGAGGTATCCGCGGTCGACCAAGGGCTGCCAGATATCGCAATCAGGAGTCAGCGATCGCGGGTCGTCAAGTAGCGGCAGATGGCGGTTTTCGATGATATCGATCGCGCCGGAAAGTGAGTTAAGAAGAATGCTTTGTGAGTCGTCGATGCGGTGGGTCAGTTTGTACCGGGTTAGATACATAAATGCTCCCAGGTTGACAACCGGACCAATAATATTCACATAATACTACACACCTAATATATATCAAGGAGTGATTGCTTTGTCGCGCGGGCGTAGGAAATCAACGGCCAAGGTGTCGTTGGGATATTTGGAAATGGATATCATGCCGATCGTGTGGCGGCATGGTCTGGTGACGGTCAAGGAAGTTTTTGAAGAACTTTATCCGAGCCGCAAGCTCGCGTACACGACGATCATGACGGTCATGAGAAGGCTGGCGCACAAAGGAATACTTGAAGTCGATGACTCGGTCGTGCCGTTTGTGTATCAGCCTAAGGTCGGGAGCCAGGAGCTGGCCGCGGCTGTCGTCGATGAAGTGGTCGATCGCCTGCTGGAAGGGTCATCGGCTCCTCTGGTCCTCCACTATTTGGAGCACGGAAAGATATCATCGGCGGAGCAAGGCAAAATCAAGACGCTGCTGAGGGGCCGCGTGAAAACTGAGTGACGGACTGGTGGTCGCAAGTGCTCGTGAGCGAAGTCACGCGCCGGATCATCATTAGTATCTCAACATGTGGATTTTGGCTGGCTGTGACCCTGATCCTGCTGGCGGTCCTACGAGTCCGCCAGGCCGGCATCCGGTATCTATTCCTGTTTATCCCCCTAGTGAAAAGCCTGCTGGTGTTGGTCCGGGAACTG
>DAOUYN010000167.1 GCA_030666075.1 Actinomycetes bacterium
TTCATCCACAAGAACAACGCCGCGAATAAGAAATCCTCTTTGACGACGCGCTTTAACGCACTTTCCTAAAGAACTTAGATCATACGAGGATCTAGCGGCCGAGCGAACAGAGGTCGACAGTGAGCTGCTCCAGAAGGACACGTGCCGGAATGGGGCGGCTTTTGCGTATGTAATCAGCTTCC
Organism: Actinomycetes bacterium; assembly: GCA_030666075.1. Lineage (GTDB taxonomy): Bacteria > Actinomycetota > Aquicultoria > CAJVYJ01 > JAUVQD01 > DAOUYN01. Next base: position 183 of record DAOUYN010000167.1, read on the forward strand.
ACGAGCACCTCTAGCGCGTCTCGCAGTGCCAGCGGTGAGAAGAGTCGGCTCTGCTTCTCCAGGAAGAATGACTGGCCCTTACTGACCCCGAGGCGGCGGGCTAGAGCATCGCCCCGCAATTGTTCGGTCTTCGTCCGCAGGATCAGTTGGAATTGGCGCTCTAGCAAAGCGAAAGCGTTCCCGGCCTCCGATTCTTTTTCAAGAAGAGGCTCAAGCAGAGCCAAGGCCGTTTCCTGGTTCCGCTCGATCACGGCCCCGATGAAATCGTATATCTCGGCCTCTCCCGCGGTTACGACTACCTGGCGGCAGAGCGGTAGATCGATCGTGTCGCTCTCCCCGGCTGCCTCGGCGAGCTTCTCCACCTCGGTACTTAGATTGTCGAGATCGTTCCCGACCCAGCGGAGCAGGTATTTGACGGCATCCGGCTCGACCTGCTTATTACGTTGGGCGAAGGCCGCCTTTATCCAACTACCCATCCCGCTCTTGATCTCATACTCAGCGACAGCTCCGGCCTCGGCCGAACGACACGCCTTGACCAGCTTGTTGGCACTCAGGCGTTTCTTCATCTGTGACCCGTCGACCTCCTGCGCAAAGACCAAAACGGTCTGCGGGTTCGGGTCGGCTATATATGGGGTCAACTTCTTTTGGGCGTCAACACGAAAGCCAAGCGGGTCATCAACGACCACCAACCGCGAACCGCCAAAAAAAGACAGTGTCTGACACTCAGCCAACACCCGCTCAGCGCCATCCTCGCGAGCGCTGAGACGAACGAGGTCCAGCGCCTCCGACCCCTCGGTGCCGATCGTATCCGCCAGCCGCTTGATCGCCTCTCTTAGCAAGAGTCTGTGCTGGCTATGGATAAAATAGACTGATTTCAGTGTTGACCCGGCCACGCCGAGATTATCTCACAAAATCGATCCGCCGACCGTCGCTCCTAAAGGAGACATCCCCGTCAATATCGGTGCGGGCCACGACAGGCACATTTCGTCCCAATCGGGCCAGCGCGCTCGGATGCGGATGCCCGTAAGGGTTTCCTTCTCCGACCGAAATAATCGCATATCTAGGGCGTACCTGGCGCAAGAAAGCCGTGGTCGTCCCGTTAGCCGCTCCCTGATGTGAAACTTTGAGGATATCGGCGCGAAGATCGCCCCCGCCCCCGACAAGCCTCTCAATAGCAGCCTCCTGGATGTCGCCGGGGAGCAGGACCTCAAGCTCTTTGTAGCTGACCTTGACGACCAGCGAATTATTGTTGATATCGGCATCGGTGTCGCGAAGAAACGAGCGCGGCGGCCAGAGGACGTCGAGGCGCAATGGGCCGACCATGAAGGTCTCACCGCCACGCGGTCGCGCAAGCCGGACTTTGTGGGCTCTGATGGCCTCCGCGAAGCGTGCATACGCGCGCGTACGGTGAGGAAAACCCGATTCGATGAGCAGGCCGACAGGCATCTCGCTGACGAGTTCATCGAGGGCGCCAAGGTGATCGGCATGCGGATGGGACAAGACGAGCAGATCAAGACGGTTCACGCCTCGGGTACGCAACTCCTTGTCGAGAAGGCGCCAGTCGTCTCCACCATCTATCAGGATCTTTCTCCCTCCCGCCCTGATAAGCGTGGCGTCCCCTTGCCCGATATCGAGAAAATCGACCACCACGGCCGAGCGCGGGATATCGATAGCCAGCCCGTACCAAGTCCCGGCAACAGGCAGTGCGACGCCTACAAGAAGGAATATCGATAGTGTGAGTCGACGAACCCGGCGCTGAAAGAAAACCCCTTAAATAATCACGGCCGCGATGAAGAATCCCGGCGTCCATACCGATGGTTCCAGCTGCACAACAGCGCCGGGCCAAGACCCAAAGAACTCTGCGCTCACCTTGACCAAGGCTAGTAAAGGCCTGGTCAACTGGATCACGAGCACCGCCAGCGAGGGGCTGACAAACGAGATGAGCAATGATCCAAACCCCAGACTGGTTATAGCGGCCACCGCCATCGTCACCACGGGATTAGCGAGGAGCGCGACCATCGACACTTGACCAAAATGATAGAGGAGGACCGGCGTGACCCCTATTTGCGCAGCGCCTGTGACCAAGAATGGAGCGGCCGCCGCCTGGGCAGCGGGCGCGACTCGAGAGACGAGTCTTGGATAGAAGAACAGGATCCCGATCAAGCTGCTAAAGGAGAGTTGCCATCCGATATCAAAAAGGATATCCGGTGCGATCAAAAGCATGGCCGCGCCCGCGGCAGCCATGGCGGCAATGGGGTCAGCCCGCCTGCCGGCGAAGAGAGTTGCGTAGAATATCACGGCCATGATTGTCGCTCTAGTGACGGACGGCGAAGGCCCGACCAGCCAGAAGTATCCAAAAATACTGAGCAGCGCGAAAGCTCCCGCGACCCGCCGCGGAGCCCGCAACTTCGCGCCCGCAAACATCATAAACGCGGCAGCAAGCGTTACATTAAACCCCGACGCGGCAAAGATGTGCAGCAACCCCGCCCGCCGAAACGCCTCTTTGGCTGACGGGCTGACCTTGCTTTGGTCACCAAAGACGATGGCCAAGAATTGCCCGGATTCGGCCGGCGTCAGGACTTTTTCCACTTGAAATGAGAAGCGGCGGTAGACCGGGTTTGCCGCTGGTTCTGCCCGATAGCTGCCCGCGCGCCCACCGGTGTCGCGGTCATCGATCCCAATGAGCATCGACCCCAGGGCAAAAAAACACAGACATAGCGCCGCAGCAGTCCCGAGCGCCCGTCTGTTCGCCCCCGGCCGGCTCCCGACATAAGCCAGTACTAGAGCGGCTAATAGCGCGGCCAGGGCCACAGCGATAGCGCCGCCTGTCGGGATATCGAGGACACTGCCGACGGCGATGCCCCCGGCTAAAGCAATGACCACCAGGGTCACTGGCGGCACTAGTCGATCAGCACTTGGTCTTTGAGCCCGGCATACTTCTTGGGGCCGATGCCGGCGACCTTGTTCAACTGCGACACTGTCTGAAATCGCCCATGGCGTTCGCGCCAGGACAGTATCCTGGC
>DAOUYN010000057.1 GCA_030666075.1 Actinomycetes bacterium
TGATTGGTGCTATCGTCCTGATCGGGCGGGCGACCACCCTTAAAGGACTCAAAGAACCCGGAATAAGAAAAGTGGCCATCGCCAACCCCGGCAGCGCGCCCTACGGAGCGGCGGCCCAGGAGGCCCTGGAGAACGCGGGCATCTACAAGGATATCGAGGGTAAATTGATCGTCTCCGAAAACGTGGCCCAGGCGTACGATTTCGTCAAAACAGGCAACGCCGACGCCGGGATAGTCGCCCTCTCCCTGGCCCAAAGCACCGAGATCGAGCACTTCCCTATCAAGCAGAAACTATACGCTCCGATCGAACAGTGGGTCGGGATCGTCGAATGGTCCGAGACTTCGCCGACGGCCCAGGCCTTCATCGATTACCTGCAGAGCGAGCCGGTCCACGCCGTTTTGGAAGAGCACGGCTTCGGCCCGGTGAAGGCGGAATAATGGATCTAGCCCCGCTTTTACTGTCTGTCAAAGTAGCGTCGCTGGCGACACTGCTGGTGGTCACCATCGGTCTGGCCATCGCCGGGCTGGCGACGCAGGTCAGTGTCCGCGCGCGGTATATCGTCCGCCTCGCGGCCACTATGCCGCTCGTCCTGCCGCCGACGGTGCTCGGATACTATCTACTCGTCATGGTCGGGCGCGACAGCGCGTTCGGCTCCGCCTGGCGGTCGTTCTTCGGTTTCGATCTCGTCTTTACCTGGCAGGCGGCGGTGATGGCAGCGGCGGTGGCCTCTTTTCCTCTCTTCTTTATGAGCGCGCTGCCGGCCCTCGAAGAGATAGACCGCTCGATCATCAATGCCGCCCGTACTTTAGGCAAGACCGAGGGCCAGATATTCTGGCAAATAAAACTGCCCCTGGCCTGGCGAGGCATCCTAAGCGGCGCTTCGCTGGCCTTCGCCCGGGCCATCGGCGATTTCGGAGTCACCCTGATGGTGGCCGGCAATATCCCCGGACGGACCCGGACGGCGCCGCTGGCTATCTATGATTATGTGGTCGTCGGCGACCGAGTGGCCGCCAACCAGCTGGCCGCTGTCACCACGGTCTTCGGCCTGATGCTGCTATTCGTCGGTACTTGGTTGGCCCACAGAAGATTGAGGCGAACAGAGGATGCTTGAGGTATCGACACGCTTAGAGCTCGACGGGTTCAGCCACCGCGCCGACTTCACGGCCGGCAACGAGCTGGTCGTCATCTTCGGGCCGTCCGGCTCCGGAAAGTCCTTGACGCTGAACATCCTGGCCGGTCTGGCTGTGCCCGATTCCGGGCGGGTCCGCGTGGGCGAGCGCGTCTTCTTCGACTCCGATAAACGGATCAACCTCCCGCCGCAAAAGCGTCAAGTCGGCTATGTCTTTCAAGATTACGCCCTCTTCCCGCACCTGAACGTGGCTCGGAATATCTCCTTTGGGCTGAGCGGCCTGGATCGGGCCGCGGTGAAAACAAAGGTCGACGAGATGCTAATACTGATGCGCCTCGAGGGCTTAGGCGACCGCTATCCGCGGCAGCTTTCCGGAGGCCAAAGGCAGCGGGTGGCGCTGGCCCGCGCCTTGGTGATGGAGCCTTCGGTGCTCCTGCTCGACGAACCTTTCTCCGCACTCGATTCAGCGGTGCGGGAAAAGTTCCGGGTCGACCTTTTACGCATCAAAGACCGTTTTGAGATACCGATACTCTTCGTCACTCACGACCTGGAGGAAGCCTATATGCTCGCCGATCGGGTCGTCGTCTTCAACCGCGGGGGCGTGCTCCAAAGCGGCTGCCGCGACGATGTCTTCCACCGGCCGTCGACTCGGACTGTCGCCCGTTTCGTGGGCGCCAAGAATATCTTTTCCGGAGAGGTCCTGGCGGTCGGCAGCGACGGCTGTCGCATAGAGGCCGACGGCTTCCAGGTGACAGCCCCGGCAGGACAAGTCGAGGGCCCCGGCGGAGTGAGTTCGGGCGATACGATCGAATTCTGCATCCGCCCCGAAGACGTCATGATAGTGAGGCCGGACAAGGCCCTGACGGCCGCCATGCAAGATAACTTTCTGCCGGCCCGCCTGATAGCCGCCGGGCGGCGCGGCGCTACTTATCAGCTTGAGGTCAAGGTAGGCAGCGCTCCCTCGCAAAACGGCGATTTTGACTTCACTATCCGCATCCCAGCCCATGCCTATGAACGCCTGGAGCTGGAGGTCGGTAAAGAATTGAGCATCTCTTTGAAAAAACAAGCAATACACCTGATACCGAAAGGAGTTGGCGCCCATGCCGATGATCGAACCTAAAGACGCCATCGCTCAGATATTGGCGAATACCACCGTTTTAGAAACTGAGCTGCGCAGTCTAGAAGAGACCGCGGGCTCTGTCCTGGCCGAGGATATCGTCTCGCGCCACCCGATGCCGCCGTTCGACAACTCGGCCATGGATGGTTATGCCGTCCGGGCCGCCGACATCGCCGATGCGACGGAGGCGACCCCGGTGTCGCTGAAGCTCATCGACGAGCAACCGGCCGGGCGGGCAACGGATGTCGCGGTCGGACCTGGTACGGCCATCAAGATAATGACCGGCGCGCCGGTTCCGGCCGGAGCGGATACGGTCGTCCAAGTCGAACTGACGACCGAGCAGGACGGTACGGTCGATATCCAGGCGGCCAAAAAGGCCGGGCGGAACATCCGCCTCGCCGGCGAAGAGATGGCTGCCGGAACGACAGCGGTCCCGACCGGGACGACCATCGACCACGTGGTCATCGGTGTCCTGGCCTCCCTGGGCTACGCCCAGGTGAGTGTCTACCGGCGCCCCCGGATAGCCGTCATCGGGACGGGCAGCGAACTTGTCCCGGTCGAAGCGGAATTGAGCCCGGGCAAGATACGCGACTCCAACAGCTACGCCCTGACCGCGCAAGCTAAGGCGATCGGAGCAGAAGCGGTCCGCATGGGAGTAGCGGTAGACACGCGCGAGGAAACGACCAAGATGGTCCGCGCCGCTCTACAGCAGGCCGATATCGTCGTCACCAGCGGAGGCGTCTCGGTCGGCGAGTACGATTTCGTCAAAGATGTGATCGAGGAACTAGGCGGCAAACTCCATTTCTGGGGGGTCCGGCAAAAACCGGGCAAGCCGCTCGCTTTTTGGACCATTGGCGACAAACTCGTCTTCGGGTTGCCGGGAAATCCGGTCGCCAGCCTGCTCTGCTTCGAAGAGTATGTCCGGCCCGCCGCCCTTTCGATGATGGGCCGCGAAAAACTCTTTAGGCCAAAAGTCGCGGCCGCCCTGACTCATGACTTCAAAAAGAAGGCCGGGCGCCACCATTTCGTCGGCGCCCTGGTCGAGCGGACCGAGACCGGCTATAAATGGACGGCCAACGGCCGGCAAGGATCGGCGATGCTGCGGTCGATAACCGGCGTCGACGGCGTCGCCGTCATCCCCACGGACGTCACTGAGATGAAGGCGGGAGAGCGGACTGTTGTACAGCTGGTAACGCTCCCCGAGGACCACTAACAAAGAAGGAAGGCGCTTGAGATGGCTGAGATGAGGGACACCCACGACCGCAGGATCGACTATCTAAGATTGTCGATCACGGACCGGTGCAACTTGCGGTGCCGCTACTGTATGCCCGAAGAAGGCGTGGCGCCCAAACCGCACACCAACATCATGAGTTACGAGGAGATACTGGCCTTCTCGCAATTGGCGGCCCGGTCGGGCATCAGCCGCATCCGCCTCACCGGCGGCGAGCCGCTCGTCCGCCGCGGGGTCGTCGACCTCGTCTCCCAACTATACGCGCTCGACGGCCTCGAAGAAGTCTCGATAACCACGAACGGCCTATTGCTGGATAAGTACGCCGGCCCGCTCTTCGAGGCCGGCCTGCGCCGGGTCAATATCAGCATCGACACCTTGGACCCCAAGATCTATAAAGAGCTGACCCGCCGCGGCGAACTAGAGCAGGCCCTCGAGGGTATGCGGGCCGCCCTGGAAGTCGGTATGGAGCCGGTGAAGATAAACGCCGTCGCGCTCAAGGGCGTCAATGATGACATGGAGCCGTTTGCCCAACTGACGATGGACTACCCTGTCCATGTCCGCTTCATCGAATACATGCCGGCCTTCTACGAGAAGAACAAAGATGATTTCGTCTCCGGCGAGGAGTTAGAGGCCAGGATCATGGCGCTCGGCTCCAAAAGCGGGGCCGAATCCCCCGGCGGGGCCGGACCGGCCAGATACTTCAAGATACCGGGAGCCAAGGGGACTTTAGGGCTGATCGGCTCGTCGAAAGGGCACTTTTGCGACAGCTGCAACCGCCTGAGGCTGACAGCCGACGGTAAGCTCCGGACTTGCCTCTTTTCCGACCACGAGATCGATGTCCTTCCGGCCCTGCGGCGCGGAGATCCGGGCGACTTGCTCAAACTTATCGAGCGGGCCCTAGAGGAGAAGCCCAAGGACCGGTTCGCGAAACGAGAAGGTAAAGTAAATAGAAAGATGTCGCAAATAGGTGGATAGAGAAAGGAAGTCATGGCAGGTGAACTGACACACATGGACGCCTCCGGGCGGGCCAAGATGGTCGATGTCGGCGAAAAGGGCGAGACGCTGCGCGAAGGTGTCGCCGAGGCCGTTATCAGCATGAAACCCGAGACGTTGGCCCTAATAAAAGAAGGGCGTATCAAAAAAGGGGATGTGCTGGCCGTTGCCCAAGTCGCGGGCGTTATGGGGGCCAAAAAGACGCCTGACCTGATACCGATGTGCCACCCGATCGAGATAACGGGGGTCGATTTCAGCTTCCGGATAGATGACGCGGCCTCTTCGATCACGATCCAGGCATCGGTGCGCAATATCGGCCGGACGGGCGTAGAGATGGAAGCCTTAACGGCTGTCTCGGTCGCCGCCCTGACGATCTACGATATGTGCAAGGCGGTCGATAGGGGCATGACCATCGACGGCATGACCCTGGTCCGAAAAAGCGGCGGCCGTTCAGGTATATACGAGCGACCACCTGCGGGAAAATAAAGAACTGTGTCTTGATTACCCGCTGGGATTCTGGTAATTTACGTATGTAGCGCGGTAGAGTGCGCCCTTGAAAAATCCATAAGTTTTCGCCCCTGCCGGGTCTGCTTGCCTGAACACACGCACATTTCGGTAGGGGCGATTTTTTTGTTATCCTCGAGGACATCATGAAGATAGCTATTCTGACAGTCAGTGATAAAGGGGCGGCCGGCGAACGCGAGGACTTAAGCGGCGCGGTCATCGCCGAAGAGATCGCCGATATCGGCGGCGAGATCATCGCCCGTGATATCCTCCCGGACGAGCGCGACCAGCTCAGCGAGAAGCTCAAGTATTACGCCGACGAGCTTGGCGTCGAACTGGTGCTGACGACCGGCGGGACCGGCTTCTCCCCGCGGGACTGGACGCCCGAAGCGACCCTGGACATCGCCGATAGGCAGGCCCCGGGGTTGGCAGAGGCGATGCGTCAGGAGAGCCTCAAGATAACGTCCCGCGCCATGCTGTCTAGGGCCGTGGCCGCCATCCGCGGCTGCACACTCATAGTCAACCTGCCCGGCAGCCCCAAGGCCGTCAGAGAGAACCTGCAGACTATCAAGCCCGCCCTACCTCATGCTATCGATATACTGACCGGCGCCGGCGGCGAGTGCGCGGTCCCCGAGACTCACGGGCACAACGACAAAAAATAGAGGCGCCGGGGTTTCCGACGCCTCTATGCTTAAATCGGCTAGGCCGGACGCATTCTATCCTTAGCGGCCCATCTTTACTTTTCGACGGCGATCGCGTCGATATCGTAGACGCGCCTTCCCGGAGTTCCGAGGTTGACGATCTTAAGTGTGTGCTTGCCGCTCGTCGACCACTTTTTCGCAAAAACCGCCTGGCGGAACTTTGTTTTCCACGAGTAATTATCGATCGTCTTCACGTATTTTCCGTCAATATAGATCTTGGTCTTCGACCGGTTCCTAGCCTTTGTGTTGACGAGCACGACTTGCTTGCCGGTGAACTCAAACTTAATAGACTGGCCGCGCCGCGCCGAGTACCGCAGGGACCCATAGTAGAAGAGTCGATGCTTGTTCTTATAGACCCCGTTGAAGCCATTTCGGCTTTTAATTAAGGCATCGTTGTCACGCGGGACGATCGTCTTGCGCAGCCCCGACCAATTGCCGAGATTGCCGGCCAGATCTCGCGCTCGGGCCCGGAAATAATAGGTCTTACTCGGCGTCCCGTTCTCAAAGATCCGGTGGGTAGCCGTCGTCCTTCTCTGCCAGTTCTTCCAGGCGCCGCCCGCCACTTTATACTGGACATCATAGGAGGCGATTCCACCGGAAGGTTGAACATCAGCCCCAGTCCAGGTCACCTTGAAAGTACGGTTAGTCGATAT
>DAOUYN010000032.1 GCA_030666075.1 Actinomycetes bacterium
GGGAGATCATGCGCTCTGTCGAGGAATACTTTCGCGTCTTGGACCGCCGCGACTACGGCGGGGGTCTCCTTTTTCCGCTTTGGTCTGATGTGTTGATCAGGGAACGGCTGTCGCTCCCGACTCAGGTGGAGCGCACATCGGTCCTGCAGAACCTGCTGGCCGAAGAGGAAGAGTTGACCGCGGCCGGTGTCCTTCCCAGCCTGTTTACCCAGTGCTTGGTCTGTCGGCCGGAGGACGCCGGCAAGTTGGAGTTCATTGCCGATAGAGCGCGGCGCGATTCCCGGGTGGAGAGCCCGAGCGCGGTGCTTGAGTCTTTGGATATTGGCGAGCTACCGTGGTCTATCCCGGAGCCGGGGAGCGCGGGTCCAAGCGCCCGGGCTGACGCCCGGCTCGGTCTGCGTCGCGTTATTCGCGGGATAGCCCGCCGTATACTCAGGAGGTAGCCCCAGATGAACCGCAAGGTTCGGGAGTATCTGGCTTCAGCTCTTTATTTTGCGGTCCTGGCCATGGCCCTGGTGTGGCGACAATTATTCAATCGCCTCAGCCTGGTCCCGGTCCAAGCGAGCTATAGGATCGACAATCTTTTCGGCGCCCAGGCGACGACCATCCTCGATAAATACCCGAACAACTCACTCCTTTTTGACGTCACCTTTCAGTTCTTTCCGTGGTCGGTCTACACCTTGGAAAGAGTGCAGAATTGGGATATTCCGCTGTGGAACCCCTTCTCGCTGGCCGGTCTGCCGTTTATCGCCAATCACCAGTCGTCCGTCTTTGAGCTCACCAAGCTGGCCGCCTATGCTCTGAACTTGGAAGCGGTATGGTTGCCGACTTTTTCTTGGTGGCTGATGATCGTGCTGGCGGGGTTTTTTACCTACGCGTTCCTACGCTCTCTCGACCTGAGCGTTATTGCCGCACTGGTCGGCGGGACCGCCTTTGCGCTTTCCGGACCCATGGTGGTCTGGTTGGGTTGGCCGCATTCAAGTACGGCTATCTGGCTACCGTTCCTCCTGCTATGTGCCGAAAAGATCATCACCACCCGCCGGGCGCACTGGGTGGGATTGTTGGCGGCCGGAGCGGCTTTTGTCATTTACGCGGGACACATCCAGATCGCCTTTTTCGTCATATTCGCGACTGCGCTTTGGAGCCTGTTCCGGCTTATCGATCAATACCGGGCAAGTCGCGATATCAAGTGGCCGATAACCGGCCTCGCGATCGCCGGTTTCCTAGGCCTGGGCCTGGCTTCGATCCAGTTGTGGCCGACCTTGGAGTTTGTGCGTCAGAGTGTTCTGTCTTCAGGGGGGCGCAGCCTCACAGGCGGGATAAGCGTCTGGCAGGCCTTGCGCACAGGGGTATGGCTTGACCCTCATGGATTCATGGGTTTCAGAGATGCTTTTCTCAATCTCGGCCTATGGGTATATCCCGACCTCTTCGGCAACACCGAGATGGCGTATTTTCGGCCCGCGGGTAACTACAACGAAAACTCGGTTTATGTGGGCGTAGGCGCCGGCGTTTTCGCGCTGATAGCCCTCTTCAACCGCCGACACCGGGGACCGATGGTCTTCTTCACGCTTTTAGCGATTATCTCCATGGGGGCGGCTTTGGCCCTGCCGGGCCTGGCTCTTCTCAACTATCTGCCAGGCTTCAATTTTGCGAATATGGGCCGCATCCGCTATCTGGCATCGTTTTCGCTGGCGGTCCTGGCGGCGGTGGGGGTCGACACGATTTTTCGAGAGACAGACGGGCGCAAGCGTCGGGCCGTCCTGTTGCTGGCGGCGGTCTTATTGGCAGCTTCGATCGCCGCTGTCTTCGGATTCGTCCGCTTCTCTGCTCACCATGGCTATCAAGTGCCGGGCCCCGACATGATCACGCGGGAGCTGACGCTCCTGGCCGGGCTGGTCGCGATCGCCGCTCTTATCGCCGCTCTTTCGGGGAGCAGTCGGCGCTCAGCCGGTCTGATAGCCCGGGGGTTGCTCGTTTCTTTGGTCGCTTTTGAGTTGCTTAGTTACGGTATCCCGCTACGCGGGGGAATCGATCCGGCTCTCGTGAGGCCGAGTACTCCGGCTTTGTCCTGGCTGAAGGAGAACGCCGGGTTCGATCGAGTCACGAGTTATCGGGAGACGGCCGACAACCGCACGTCCCTTTATCCCAACAGCTCGGTGCTCGAGGGTCTATACGATATTCGCGGATACGAGGTCGTTAAGGTGAAGCGATTCGAGCAGTTACAAAGGGTAGTCGCGGGCCAAGATAGTCGAATGAGTTATCGTAAGTATAGGAGTGACTTTTTCGATATATCGGGCGTCGCTTATTTCATTCAATCGACAGGCGATTCGGAGCGCGCTCTTTTGGAGCGGCAAGGGTTGACGGTCGCTTATCAAGACGCCGACACGGTCATCTATGAGAACCGCTCGGCCCTGCCCCGGGTGTTCGTCGCCCACATAACCCACACTGTTAAGGACGAAGATGTCGCGGTTGACTGGTTCAGGAAAGAAAAAGTCGATCTCCGGCGAGCGGCTATCGTCGAAGACGGGCCGCGTCTAAAGGGGCGCTCTCAACTGAGTCCGGCGAAGATCGTCGAGTATTCACCGGAAGCCATCGAGATATCCGCCGATGCTCAAGAAAAAGGGATGCTTGTCCTGTCCGACGCCTACTATCCCGGGTGGAAGGCGTTTGTTGACGGAAAAGAAACTCGAATCTATCCGGTCAACGTGGCCTTTCGCGGCGTAGTCATCTCGAAGGGCGAACACCGGGTGCGTTTCGTTTATCAGCCGGACTCGTATCGTCGGGCGCTCTTTGTTTTTTTCCCCAGCTTCGCGCTCATGTTGGGACTACTGGCGTTTCCGGTCGTCACTCACTGCCGCTCGCGCAGCGGCGAGTGACTAATGCTCGATCACGACCGGACCCGTTGCGTAGATCTTGGATGAGCTGATCCCGTCGGTGGCGGCGAAGTGGACCCAATACTTACCCTCAGGCACCTGGCGCGTGTCCCACTTGTACGAGTTCTTTCCGGATTTAGACACCAGACCCTTGGCGATCAGCTTACCGTTGTAACCGGTGCGATTCGTATCATAGTAGATGGCCACCTTGGTCGGGCGCGGTGTGAGGCGCCCTTCGTTCCATTGGATCGTCATCCCTCTGTTTGCCCAGTCGTCGGCGGAGAGCCGGATGTAGTCGACATGGAACGTCCAGGGTTTTGACACCTCAAGCGGATCGAAGCGAAACTCGCGGACGAGTCCGTTCCAGCCGAGGTTCCCGGCCACGATCGGCATTTTTTTAAGGTCCATCGTGTAGGTCTTCCACCGCGGATAGGTGATGATGGCGTCGCTCGTAGAGTGTCTGGTCAGGTCCCACCAGTCCGGGCCCCAGATAGCCCGGGCCATCGTGCCCAGACCAAAATCGAAGTATCCGTCATATCGATAGCGAAAGGTCAGGCGGTGATACTTGTTTGTATCGATCGGCTTGGGCACCCGCAGATGAAAGAAGCCTTCACCGATCGCTTGGCCGGGCCTCATGACCGTTTTAGCGGACATTATGCCGTTGTTAAAGCGGATGTTGGTCAGATAGTCGTTGAATTCAATGTCATTGGGGCCGTTCATGTCCCAGGGGTTGCCAGTTTCGGTCTTAGCGTAATCTTTGCCGCCCTTATCGTCGGGGTTCAAGATCGTGATCAGCGGAATACGATTGATGAGGACCCGTTTTGAATAGACCGCCGGTTCTCCCGCCTTCTTGATGTAGAAATGGTAGACGCCCGGTTTGTAGGGAGAAGGGTTCCAAACGTAAGTGTTGTTCCTTCCGCTCGTCATCGACGTCAGCTTTTCGACCGCGTTGTTTCCGTAGACATTGTCCCGATCGAGGTAGATCCAGGCGTTCGAGCCGGGGTTGGAGTCGGTCCATTCGAGCGACACGCGCCGCTTCGAGCTTTGATACAGCCTCATCCAATCGACCTTGAAGTGGACGCCTGCTTCATAGGCCGGCGTGAATCTGAAACCCATGGGTTTTCCGACCCACTCATCGTCCGCGGCTAGATCTATTGTATATGTATGCCAGCCCTTTTCGATCCGAAAAGCATTCACTCCGAACTTGGTCCACATAGTATTGTAGAGCCAGTGTACCTGGCCGATCGTCCGCTTGCTCGAATACATCCGAAAGCTGACGCTGTCATATTTTGAGGTGTCTATCTTGTTGATCTCCCCGTCGCGGTCGAGAGGATAGCCATCGCGAAATCCGGGGAAGAGTGGATGGAAATAGGCATGACCGGTTGTTCTACCGCTCAGCACCCCGCCTTTGAATTTGAAATTATCGATCTTAGAGAAGTACTGGCTATTCGACATGTCTGTCCACTGAGACATGTCCCAGGGGTCCGCAAAGCGCCGGCTGGCGAAGTCATTGGTCTCGGAAAAGACCTGGTTTGAATTCGGGTTGGTGATGACGATCTTGGCCATGGCCGTGGCCGGGGAGAGCAGTAGTGCGAATAGTGCCAATGAAAAAATGCTGATCCAAATATTTCTGAAGCTTAGGTCTCTGTCGGCTGCCATCTGCTTGCCCACCCTTCATTTATAATGATACATCTGTGGGTGTTATCGGCTTTTTTTGGTACAAGTTTAGCGATTTATAGGCGTTTAACTGCAGATTCATACAGGCTGCAAGCTGGGTCGCCCGGTATATACCTGTCCTGCTTACGATTACTCTTTAATGTGTTACCGATACAATGATGAGCGGTAAAAAAGGAAGCGGAGATGAGTTAATGGCGGGTTGCACACTCTGGTTCACCGGTCTTTCAGGGGCCGGAAAATCAACGATATCAGGATTGGTTGAGGAAGAGTTGCGGCGTCGGGGCGCGAGAGTGGAGCTCCTTGACGGCGACGTCATTCGGGACCATCTAAGCAAGGGCCTGGGCTTCAGCAAAGAAGACCGTGATACTAATATCGAGCGGATCGCGTTCGTTTGCGCATTATTGACGAGAAACGATGTCATTGCCATCGCCGCAGCTATCTCTCCTTATCGAGCCGGCAGAAACCTGGCGCGCGAGGCTATCGGTAATTTCATCGAGGTCTTCGTCGACTGCCCGCTTGACGTTTGCGTCGAGCGAGACACAAAAGGTCTTTATAAGAAAGCGCTGGCGGGGGAGATCACCAACTTTACAGGCGTTTCCGATCCATACGAAGAGCCGCAAGCACCCGAGTTGACGATCAACACAGATCAGGAGTCAGCCCAAGAAAGCGCGGCTAAAGTCGTGAGGCGACTGGAGGAGCTCGGTTATATTGAGCCCATCGCCGCCGCCGATGATGTCTATAGTGAAGACGAGAAGGCCGAACTTGCCAAGCGCCTGGCCGACCTAGGCTATATGTAGCCGGCGATGACGGAAGCGACCATAGTACACCCTTTTAGGCGGGCGGCGGTGCAGAAGTGGCTGGCTGTCGGTCTCTTGATCCGGTTCATCGTTATGCCGCTCGCCACCCACAGCGACCTGCTCTCCATCTATCAGCGGGCCCATTTGATCTTAGAGGGGCGTCCCGAGGGGCCAAGCATCAATCTGCTCAACGCGTTGCATGCCGGCTTCCTGTGGTTGGCCAGGCCGCTGATCCCGTATCAAAGCCTTTGGGGCGGCTTGCAGGAAACGTCCGTTAGCGCTGCGGAGTGGCTCAACTTCGTCAACTCGGCGGCGGTATTTCGGACTCTATTTCTCCTCAAAGTCCCTTATCTGGCCTTTGAACTCTTGGCTCTTTGGGCGTTGCTTAGCCTGGTCGAGCCGGCCAAGGCCCCGCGTACGACGGCTTTTTGGATGCTCAATCCCGTCGTGATTTTTTCGACATATATATTCGGGCGCTTCGATATCATCATCGTCTGGCTTTTATTGAGCGCTTTGATCTTGGCCAAGAAAGATCGCCCGCAATTGGCCTTGCTCACGCTCGGTGTAGCGGCGATCGTTCGCGTCTATCCGATCATCCTGGTCTTGCCCTTCGCTTTCATCCTTAAAGAACGGTGGCAGGACAGGTTTCGCTTAGCAGCCATCGGCGGTCTCCCGCTTTTCGCTTCGATGGCGCTCGGGACCTCTTCCGTGCAGTTCGGTACGGTGCAGAACTACGGCGGGATGCCGCATCTTGAATATCCTCTGGCGATGAAGTTCTTTCTCTTCGGCCAGGACAACCTGTATATCTTTGTCTTTCTTTACGCGCTGACCATCATGTCTTTGTATCTTCACCCGCGGCTCGGCTTTGAGAACCTGAAGCGGTTCTGTTTTTACGTCATGCTCATGTTCTTTGCGACCAGTTTTTTCCACCCGCACTATCTTCTGTGGCTTATCCCGTTCATCGCTTTTTACATAGATGTCCCGCAGCTCTTACCGCTCCACGGTGTCCAGATAAGCGCTTGGATGGTATACACTTTTCAGTGGGGCCGCTCACTTGCCGGTTATTTGATCGCCTCGATATCGCCCGCCTTCTTTTGGGCTATCGTCTCGCCGTCTGAATGGGTCGGACAGTATTACCCGGCCGACCAGTTGGTCGGCCTGGGGCGAAGCCTTTTCTCTGCCGCATGTCTGGCCATCGCATATGTGGTCTGGCGCAAGTATGGCGGGGCTTTCAACCCCACTATCGGCCGGGCGCGTTCGGAAGTAACGGAAGCGACAGCCGCCGAGGAAGGGGGCGTTTGATCTGCTTCGCGGATTGAAGATACTGATCATCGCGGTTGCATTGGTATCGCTGTCGGGCTGCGTGGATGTGCCGTTGGTCGGCCAAGGGAGCTTTGGCGAGAACAAGTTCGACCTTTATGGCGAGCGCCGGATCGCTCAGGAATTCTTGTCGTCTGACCGAAATCTGAACCGGATCGACATCTGGCTTAACCCTTCCCGGGTACTCAAAGGCAAAGAGTCGCTGGTCGAGCGGAGGCAGGCGCTCAAGCGCCTGACAGGGAAGAATGTCGAATTTCGACTTTACGAGCTACCGAGCGGCTCGTTTGAGCCGAAAGAAGAAAACCGGGTGCAGACGCTGCGGTTGCCGGCGAAGAAGATCCGAAACGCCGCTCTATACAAACTGTCGTTCAAACCCCTGCCCGATTCGCAACGCCAGCGTTACCTACTCGAACTTCGGGCCCCCAGCCTTTCCAAAGATCTCGCGGTGTCCGCAGTTATCACGCATATCGACAGATATCCGAAAGGGCGCGCGATCCTCAACGGTGTCCCGGCGGCGCGCCGAGATCTTCGCTTTACCCCATTTATCCGTATGAATGCCAGGATGGTGGCCAATTCCGCATACTCCAGGTTTCAGGCCGACACGCCTTTTACGTTATTCTGGTTAGGTTTGATCGGTTTGACGAGTGCAGCGGCCGTATGGCTCTGGCGTCGGGCCGATCAGGAAGAGGAGTTGAAGGATGACTGACGAACCGGGCGTATTGCCTGAACCGCTAGGAGCGGTAGAGTTTTCCAAAGAAGGACAGACCACCAGACCGATGAAGCTCACCGTAGTGATACCGGTCTTCAATGAGAAGACGACGATCAAGGAGATCCTTCGCCAAGTCCGGACAGTCGATCTCGGCGATATCGACAAGGAGATCATCGTAGTCGATGACGGCTCTACCGACGGCACGGCCGACATACTCAAGCTTGAAGCAGACTCCTCTATTCGGGTGATCATCCAAAAACAGAATCAAGGAAAAGGCGCTGCGGTCCGGATCGGGATCGCCGAGGCTCAGGGAGACCTGGTGGTCATTCAAGACGCTGACCTTGAGTACGATCCGGAAGATTTTAAGAAACTTCTCGATCCCGTCCTCAAAGG
>DAOUYN010000164.1 GCA_030666075.1 Actinomycetes bacterium
AACGGTCTCCTTTTCGCTACCTCCGGGGAAGTCTGGGTGAACGGACGGCGGGTCAGCGCTGGCCAAAATGACCTGTTCGCCAGGCGAACGGTCGGCTTGGTCTTTCAGAACCCCGACAATCAACTGGTCGCCAATGTCGTCGAGGACGATGTTGCTTTTGGTCCTGAGAACCTAGGTGTGGAGCGCAGCGAGATACGCCGGCGCGTCGACGAGGCTCTGGCGGCGGTCGGCATGACTAAAGAGGCTCGACGCGACCCGCATCGGCTCTCGGCCGGCCAACGGCAGCGGGTGGCTATTGCCGGAGCCCTGGCTATGCACCCCGATTATCTGGTGCTTGACGAGCCGACGTCGCTTCTCGATCCGGCCGGGCGCCGGGAAGTCTTGGCAGTCGTCGATGAAGTACGGCGTAGCCGCTCGGTCGGTGTCGTCCATATCACCCACATCGTCGAGGAAGCTGTTTCGGCCGATTCCGTAGTCGTCATGGATAAGGGCACGGTGCTGGCTGTCGGTCCTCCAAAGAGCCTGCTGTCTGACGAGGACTTGATGGCCGAGGCTTCTCTGGATGTGCCTAAAGCGTATCGGCTGGCCAAGCGGCTGCGAGAGGCCGGCCTATCGGTACCCCACTGTGCATTGACCCCCGAGGAGGTCGTATCAGCCCTATGCTCGTCGAGTTGACCGATATTGACTACGAGTACCTCGGCGGGAGCCCTGGCGCTGCCAGAGCGCTCAGCGGGGTCTCTCTAGGTATCGAATCCGGAGAGTTCGTAGCGTTGATCGGCAAGACGGGCTCCGGGAAATCGACGTTGACGCAAATAATGGCCGGAATCCTTGAGCCGAGCACTGGTTCAGTCCGCATTGAAGGTCGGGACCTATGGGGCGATAAGCGTCAAAAGCTCCAGGGGCGTGCAAGCGTCGGTCTGGTCATGCAGCAACCGGAAAGGCAGTTATTTGAGACCACGGTAGCCGATGATGTGGCTTTTTGGCCGAAGAACGCCGGAGTCGACGGGGACGCCATAGAGCAACTTGTCGACAGGGCGCTGGAAAGAGTGGGGCTTACGCCGGATACATATCGTCATCGCTCTCCCTTTTCCCTCAGCGGCGGCGAGATGCGCAAGGTGGCGATCGCCGGGGTGCTGGTCATGGAGCCGCGCTTGCTCTTGCTCGATGAGCCGACTGTCGGTCTCGATCCGCACGGACGCCGCGAACTACTCGAATACATTACCGGTTTGAACCGGGACGGCACGACGATCGTCATGGTCACGCACGATATCGATATGGTCGCCGAGCTGGCTGATCGAGTTCTCGTCGTCGAAGAAGGAAGGCTCGCCGCCGACTCGACCCCCGGAGCGCTTTTCTCTCATAGATCCGGTCAGTTCGAGGAACTGCCAGGTGCTTCTATGATAGCGCGAGAGTTGGCCCGCGGTGGTTTCGCAATTGAGGACGAGCCCATCACTCTCGATGAATTAGCCGATTCCATTATCAGGACTTCTGAAAAGGCATCGGTGTGATCGGCTCGTCGCCCGCGCTTGGGCAATACTACCCGGCCGAGTCGCACCTTCACCGGCTCGACGCCCGGTTTAAGCTGGTTGTGGTCGTCGGGTTCATCTTCGCGCTCTTCTTTATCGAGAGGCCCGCGACGATGGTCTTGACGCTACTCATCCTGCCACTTTTGCTGGTACTGTCGCGGTTGCCGGCCCGCTGGCTTTGGCGCAGCCTGCGGCCGTTGCTCTTCATCCTCTTGTTCACTTTCGTTATCCACTTGCTCTTTACTCCGGGCGAAACCCTCTTTGTTTTCGGACCGATAACCGCGACCGAGGCCGGTCTGACGCGGGGGCTCTTCTTTGCTCTACGTCTGGTCCTCATCATCACGGTCTCATCATTCATCACGCTGACGACGACCCCGATGGCGTTGACGAACGCGATTGAAATGCTCCTGAAGCCTTTTAAGCGATTGGGGCTGCCCGTTCACGAACTGGCTCTGACGATGTCGATAGCGCTCACGTTCATACCCATGCTCTTAGGGGAGGCGCGCGAAATAATCAAAGCCCAAAAGGCCAGGGGTGCGGATTTTGAGTCGGGACACATCCTCAGGCGAGCCCGCGGATTCGTCCCGGTCCTGATACCGTTGTTTGTCGGTTCGTTTCGTCGCGCGGACGAGCTGGCTTTGGCGATGGAGGCCAGGGGGTATGCCGGAGGTGAGGGCCGCACGCGGTTGCATGAACTCGTCTTAGTCCGTAATGATTACCTTTGGCTGGCCGCGGGCGCGGCCTTGATCGCCCTGATGTTGGCGGCAGACGCGTTAATACTATGGTGAGCCGCTCAAACTGGAAGCTGACTGTCGAGTACGATGGCCGGCCGTTTTGCGGTTGGCAGCGCCAGCCACAGCATCCTTCGGTCCAAGGAGAACTAGAGAAAGCTTTGTCGACCGTGCGCCGGGAGCCTATCCGGGTGGCGGGGGCCGGACGGACCGATGCCGGGGTCCATGCCGCCGGCCAGGTGGCCCATTTCACGGCCGGAGACCCGCTTGAGCCGAGCAGCCTATGCTGGCGGCTGAACGCGGTTCTTCCCGATGAGATCGTCGTGACAAATATAGAGCCCGTGCCCGAAGAATTCCATGCCCGCTTCTCGGCCACTGCCCGCACATACAGTTACTTTATCTTCAACCGGGCATCCCCATCGCCGTTTAATCGCCGGTTTTCCTGGTGGATAGCGAAAGATTTCGATATTGAGGCGGCCCGGCGGGCGGCAGCCGCACTGATGGGTAAACACGATTTTGCCGCCTTTACCGTGACTAAGGACGGCTCGACCGTCCGTGATATCCAGGCGATCGATATCTTTCCTGACAGTGAAGCTTTTGCGTTCGGCACCATCGGCTCAGGGCTTATCCGGGTGAGGATTACCGCTAACGCATTCTTACACCACATGGTCCGCCTCATAGTCGGGACATTGGCCGAAGTGGCCGTTGGCAAACGGCCGGTGGAATCGGTGGCCGAGATCCTCGCCGGAGGAGACGTTAGGCGCGCGGGAGCCCGCGCTCCGGCAAAGGGACTGTGGCTCGAACGTATCGATTATGACTGATGGGCCGGCACTCCCCGGGTCGAAGTATTGCAAAATTCGCGAATTCTTCATAACGTATAGCTATGCTTGACCCGGTATAAGCCGGCCGAACACGAAGTGATGGACTTGAAAAAAATACTGATCGTTGAAGATGAGCAGAAGATAGCGGATATCATGGTCGCCTA
>DAOUYN010000002.1 GCA_030666075.1 Actinomycetes bacterium
TGACAAGTAAAAGCATAAGCCCGGCGCTCCCGGCCAAGCCGTGCACCATGCCGGCCAGAGCCGAGCGGCCGTGATCGTGTGTGTGGTCTATCTCGTGCACCTCATCGGGCTCGTGCGTATGAAAGTGGACATGGGCCCGGCCGTCGTGCCGATGGCCGTGGATGTGGAGCCTTGCACTGACGACCCGCCGGATGACATCAGCGCCGAGACCGACGAGCATCGCCCCGACGAGCAGCTCCAGCCATCGCTCCAACCCGACCGGGACCGTCAGTCCCAATACTAATATGACCAGGGCGGCAACGAAGAGCGTCCCGGTATGTCCGAGTCCCCAGAAAAGGCCGGCCAAAGCCGAGCGCGCCGGATTACGATGGCGGCTGACAATAGCCGAGACCGCCATGATATGGTCGGGATCGAGCGAATGCTTCAATCCGAGCAAGAATCCTATGGTCCAAATATAGATAGTTTCCATTTTTGAGATTATTCCCAATATCGCCCCGCCCCGCAAGGTTACCGGCGCGAGCGGTTTCCCCGCCGCTCCTTTCTTGTCGAAGATCACGCCCATCCTGTATGATGGCATCTGCCGTTCTCGGCATTTTAATCATTGAGACTGGAGACCATGTGACAGAAGCTCGCGCCACTCGCGAAGGCTATGCCGAAGCCCTTTTGGAAATGGGCGCCGAATATCCCAACGTCGTCGTGCTCGACAGCGACTTGTCGAAATCGACCGGCTCACACAAGTTCAGCAAGAAGTATCCGGACCGTTTCTTCAACTGCGGTGTCGCCGAGCAAAGCATGATCGGCGCAGCGGCCGGTTTGGCTACCTGCGGCAAGATCGCGTATACGGGCTCATTCGCCGTCTTCGCCACCGGCCGGGCTTTCGAGCAGATCAGAAATACTGTCGCTTACTGCTCGCTAGAGGTGAAGATCTGCCCATCCCACGCCGGTATAACCGTCGGACCTGACGGCGGCTCCCATCAATCCATCGAAGATATCGCCCTGATGCGGGCGCTGCCCAATATGAAGGTCATCGTCCCGAGCGACTTCGTTGAAGCCAAGGCCGCCGTCAAGGCGGCGCGGACTATCCAGGGGCCGGTGTACATAAGGATGGGACGGCCGAAGATACCGATCATCCATGACCCCGGCTACGAATTCGAGCTCGGCAAGGCGCACGTGCTTCGAAAGGGCGGCGACGTCACCATCCTGGCCATCGGCATCATGGTTCACGAGGCGCTGGCCGCGGCTGAGTCCTTGGCCGCCGCGGGGATCGAGGCGGAGGTCATCAATGTCAGCACCGTCAAACCGCTCGACGAAGCCACCATCCTGGCCTCAGTCGCTAAAACCGGGCGCGCCGTCACGGCCGAAGAACATAGCATCATCGGCGGCCTGGGCGGGGCCATCGCCGAGCTCCTGGCAGAAAAGGCCCCGACCCCGTTGCGCCGCATCGGCATCGAGGACCTCTTCGGATTGTCCGGAGAAGCAGACGACTTGAAAAAGCACTTCAAGCTGACCGCCGAAGACATCCATGACCGCAGCGTCGAGCTAGTGAATCTTTGATAAAACACGCCGATTGTGGTAGCATTTTTGGCTTGGGAGTGACAGCTTGACCGCATAATACGTCTAAAAAATGTCTCCATGTCTTATGATGGAGACAAAAAGGCCCTAATCGATGTAAACGTAGAAGTAGCCAAGGGTGAGTTCGTGTTCCTCGTGGGACCCTCTGGTTCTGGTAAGTCTACGTTCATTCGACTTCTTCTTAGAGAATTCTTGCCGACCGGCGGATCTATATATGTATCGGGGCAGGACATCGTTCATATGCGTACCTGGAAGGTCCCCTACCTGCGCCGGAATATCGGCTGCGTCTTTCAGGATTTCAAACTGCTGCCGAACAAGACGTGTTTTGAGAACGTCGCCTTCGCGCTCGAAGTCATCGGCCGGTCCAAGCAGGCTATCAACAGTACGGTCCCAGAGGTCCTTCGACTGGTAGGTCTGGAATCAAAGCTCCACAACTACCCCGGTGAACTCTCCGGCGGCGAGCAACAGCGGGTCTCTATCGCCCGGGCGTTTGCCAACAAACCGCCCATGCTGCTGGCGGATGAGCCGACCGGTAACCTTGATCCGGCCACTTCACTCGGTATCATGACCCTGCTCTCTCGGATCAACCGCAGCGGCACCACCGTCGTCATAGCCACCCACGACCGGGAAACGGTAGACAGTATGCGCCAACGCGTCATCGCGCTGGAAGATGGCCGGGTAATTAGAGACCAAGAAAAGGGCGTCTACGGCTATGAAGATTAGTCCCATCTACTTCACTAAAGAGGCCTTATCCAGTTTCCGCCGCAACCTGGTCCAGAGCATCGCGGCGATCACCACGGTGGCGCTCTGCCTGATGGTGGTCGGTCTCATCATAATCGTACTGTTCGTCGGCGGTGAGCTGATAAAGAACATCGAGAGCAAAGTCGAGATAGAGGTCTTTCTGGAAGGCCCGGAAATGACGACCGCCTCAAGCGCAGTCACAAAGACTGAGCTAGTGGATCAGGTACAACTCACGATCAAATCGTGGTCGGAAGTGAAGACCGTCCAGTACCTCTCGAAAGAAGACGCGCTGGAGGAATTTCGCGAAACGTTCAAAGACAGCCCCGATGTCCTCAATCAAATAACCGACAATCCCTTGCCCGCGTCATACCGGATCAGCCTCAACGACCCGCGCGATGTCGATAAAGTAGCTCAACGCCTGGAGGAACTGCCGAACATCCAGGGACTCGTTGGCGACCCGGAAACAAATATCAAATATGGCCAGGATACGGTGGAGAAACTATTTGCGTTGACCAGGTGGATATCGTATGCCGCCGCCGGCTTCGCTAGTCTCCTTATCTTCGTCTCATTAGTACTGATAACCAACACCATCCGTTTGGCCATATTTGCCAGACGCAAAGAGATCGCCATCATGCGCCTAGTGGGCGCTTCCAGCTGGTTCGTGAGGTGGCCCTTCTTACTGGAAGGCATGATCGAAGGACTGATAGGGGCCGGTATCGCCGTCATGATACTGACGGTGGTATGGCGGACCTTCTTCGCCAACCTAGCCTCCGGCAAGGTGCTGGCATTCATGGCCTTCCCATTCGACGAGGTGGCCTTTGCTCAACTAGCAATGATGTTACTACTCTCCGGCGCGATGATCGGCGCTCTGGGCAGCGTCATCGCTCTCCGACGGTTCCTGCGGGTCTAAGGGGTTGGATTGATGCTCTCAAGCCATAGTCTGCCCCGAAGAACAATCGCTCTTTTGGTCATCCTTATCATGTTCGCGGTGGCTGGACCGGCCGGCGCGGTTACGACAAAAGACCTCAAAGCTGCCCAGAACAAGGCCAAGGAGAACCGCGAAAAGATCCGCGAGGGCGACGCCGACAAAGACAATCTTCGCGAAGATATCCGCGATGCCGACCTCCAATTGAGTGCGACCCAGGACGGCCTCGAGGAGCTAGAGGAGCAGTTGGCCGAGACTCGGGCGGAACGGGACAAGATCACGGCCAAGCTCAATGGACTTCGCGCCCAGCTCGCTTCCAAAGAAGCGGAGCTCACCGTGGCCCTGCGCGAGCTCGACCGCCTCAGCGGTATCCTCAACAAACGGGCCGGAGATGTCTATAAGAGCGGGGACATCTCCTTTCTCGAGGTACTGTTCGAAGCCCGCAGCTTCATCGATTTTCTCAACCGGGCCCAATTCCTCCAGACCATCATGTCCGAGGATGCGCGCCTAGTCGATGGCATCAAGACGACGAAGAAGACGATAGAAGATTCCCGGGCCGAGATCCAAAAAGATAAAGACCAGGTTCAAAAAGAAGAGGACGCGCTCACGATGGAAGTCGATCGGGTGGCGGCTATAACCAGCGCCGTCAGGTCGAAAAAAAACCAGCTCCGAGGACAGATCCTCTCTAAGGAAAAACTGATCACCGATATTGAAAGCGACCAGGAGCGCTGGGAGATAGCGGCCGCTGAATACGAGCGCTCAGCCGCCAAGATCAATGCGCTCCTGTCCCAATCGAGTATGCCGACATTCGTTTCCGGCTCACCGTCAGCCAGCGGTTTCATCTGGCCGGCGGCGGGGACGCTCAACTCCAGGTTCGGGCCCCGCTGGGGCCGGATGCACAACGGTCTCGATATCGGAGTGCCGACGGGCTCCCCGGTGGCCGCCTCCAAGGGCGGCAAGGTCATCATCGCCTCGTGGTACGGCGGCTACGGTAACCTGGTCGTCATCGACCACGGCGGCGGCGTATCTACGTGGTACGGCCACAATTCCGCCTTCTCCTCGAGCGTAGGCCAACAGGTGACGCGGGGACAGGTCGTCGCGCGCGCCGGCTCAACCGGAAATTCCACCGGCCCGCACGTCCACTTTGAGATCAGATTCAATGGAAGTCCCTTCGATCCAATGCCGTATCTGCCATAACCGTGATATAATAACTTGCCGTTCGGGGCCAGGGGCCGAGCAGCAATTTAATACGGAAGGAAGCCCAACAGTTAGTGAAGAATAAACTCGTCGTCCTCATCGGACTCTTCGTTCTCCTCTTTTTTCTTTCAATCAGTTTCGTAGCCGGTTTTGCTTTCGGCACGACTACCTCATTGCCCGGACCGATCGACGACCTGGTCAAGGGGGCTGAATCCGCTATACCCGGCGCCCAGGCTCTCGACCCTGACCTCGACCAACTCCGAGAGATCATGGGAAAGATCGCGCATAGCTACGTCGATCCGGTAAGCAAAGAAACGCTGATCGACGGAGCCGTCGGCGGAATGCTCAAGAGCCTCGATGACCCATATACTAAACACATGAAGAACGAGGATTACGAGACCTTCCAGGAGCACACGGCCGGACAATTCGGCGGCGTCGGTATCGAACTCGGTATCCGGGAGAAGCGCCTGACGGTCATCGCCCCCATCAACGGCACTCCGGCTGCGAAAGCAGGAGTCCAGGCCGGCGACATCATCTCTAAGATCGAATCGACCTCGACCAAAGATATGACCCTCGACCAGGCGGTCAATCTGATCCGCGGGCCGGTCCACTCGGATATCAAACTGAGTTTCGAACGAGAAGGCGCTGACGATTTCAGCCGGGTCATCACGAGAGACAACATCAAGATGCCGAATATCGACAGTAAGGTGATCGGGGAAGACTTGGGCTATATCATGCTCCACAGCTTCAACCGCGACGCCTCGGCAGATGTGAGCAAAGAGCTAGAGAAATTGAAGAAGAAGAATGTCAAAGGGATCATTTTCGATCTGAGAAACAACCCGGGCGGCCTGCTCGATGAAGCGGTAGATGTGACCGGGATATTTATCAGCGACGAAACTGTCGTCAAGATCAAGTCCCGCACCGGCAAGGCCGAAGAGCTGGTCACTAGGCGCGGCGGCGATGATGATATCCCGTTGGTCGTCCTCATCAACAGAGGCAGCGCCAGCGCCTCGGAGATCTTTGCCGGGGCCGTCAGCGACCTCGACCGCGGCATCCTGATCGGAGAGAAGAGCTTTGGGAAAGGCTCGGTACAAACGGTCTTATCCCTAAACGATGAAAGCGGCCTGGTCATGACCACGGCCAAGTACCTGACACCGAAAAACCGCTCTCTCAACAAAAAAGGGATCAAGCCGGATATCAAGGTCAAGATCGCGGAAGAAGATTTCCACAAGATGGGCACCGATGACGACGTACAACTGCAAAAAGCCCAAGAGACCCTGCGCGCCTTGATCGACGGAAAGACCATCAAAGAACTCCGCAAATAACCTAGTTCCAGGGACACGTACCGAACTCTCCAAGTGCAACGCGCAGTCCGTCCGTGCGTGCCAGGCACGCCGGACTTGCGCTCCCGGCCCCGTGGTACTATTCTTTTAGTATGACTAGAGTTGCAAGGGTCGTTATCCCCGGTGTCCCCCATCATGTTTCGCAAAGAGGAAACAGGCGACAGCAGACTTTTTTCAGTGATCGCGATTATGCTCTGTACGTCAAGATCATGTCAGAGGCGTGCGAGGAGCATGGCGTCGAAGTCTGGGCTTACTGCCTTATGCCAAATCACGTGCACTTGGTGGCCGTTCCCCGCGCTGAGGACAGCCTTAGCAAAGCGATCGGCAACGCGCACAGACAATACACACGCGTCATCAATACACGTGAGGGTTGGAGTGGCTATCTCTGGCAGGGGCGCTTCGCGTCTTGCGCAATGGACGAACTTCATACAATGAGAGCGGTTCGATATGTTGAGCTCAACCCAGTCCGTGGCGGTCTCACTCAAAGTCCGTTCGATTGGCGATATAGCAGCGCCCGGCCCCACCTGCGCAGTCAAGACGACGCCTTGGTCAGGGTCAGCCCCATGCGAGACCGGGTAGTGAATTGGCAAAAATACTTAACGGAAGGACTAGATCCCGACTCCTTGGAAAGCCTCCGCATACATGTCAGAACGGGCAGACCTCTAGGTTCCAAGGAGTTTGTGCAAGAGCTGGAATCGATCACCGGACGCCGCCTGCGGCCGAAACCTCCAGGACCCCCACCAATGGGACCGACAACGGGTACGGTCGCATCCGAGAGTTCGGTACGTGTCCCTGGAATTATGACTTGATCGGGACAAACTTCTGGCCGACGAGTGTCTGACCCTCGTCCGAGAGCATGAAATCGAAGAAGTCCCGCAGCGTTCCCTGGGGCCGGCCCTCATAGACAAACATCAGGGGCCGTACCGCAAAGTACTGGTATGAGCGGATCGCTTTTGGCACAGGTAGGACGCCGTCGACTGAGATCAGCTTGATATCCGGCATATCGAAGGCAACGCTGACCGAAATAATACCGTTGGGGTTATCAGCCAGCGACTCGACCTGATCGGCAGGCTTGTCCACCTCAACCCGCTCGGCCAGGTAATCATCCCCCTTAAAAGCCAGTCGCTGAAATTCGAGCATCGTGGCCCGTTTCTTCCCTGATGTCTCAGTGATCACGGTGATAGATTCGTCGCGTCCGCCGACATCTTGCCAATTACGTATCCGCCCTGTGAATATCTCTCCGATCTGCTTCCTCGACAAGTCCTTCACCGGATTATCGGGGTGGACAAAGAGAGCGATAGCATCGTAGCCAAATATCATATAGCGAAGATTGAGAGCATCTTCCCCTTCGTAGAAAGGTCTGGCGACACCGGCAAACGCTGCCCGGCCCGCTTTGACCGCCTCTATGCCCTCGCCCGAACCAGGCGTTTCAATCGGGCCGATGACGGCGCCGGACTGGCGGGTAAAAGAAGCGAAGGCCGACGGAACGAGTTTTTCGCCGATGGTCGAGGATCCGGTGTAGACAAGCGGCTCGCTCGGCTCGCGGGCAACAAGCAGGTATGAAGCGACCAGGCCCACGATGATGACCGAAGCGCCAAGAAGGATCGCTGCTATCCTCCCTCTCTCACCCACCGGGCGCGCCCACATTGGCCCCGACAGCGCTGCGGTCGGCGATCGTAAAAAAGAATGTCGAGCCTTGGCCCGGCTTTGAATCGACCCACATGCGACCGCCATGACGTTCTGTGATCCGTTTACACATGGCCAAGCCGATACCGGTCCCGGAATACTCGCTCTTGTGGTGTAGACGCTGAAAGAGCAGGAAAATACGGTCTTGCGAAGCCGGGTCGATCCCGGTCCCCTGGTCGTGCACGGAGAACCGCCAAGCCCCGCCCACATCTTCAGCCGATATATCGATCTGTGGAGCACCGCCGGGACTGAACTTGATGGCATTGCTAAGAAGGTTCTGGAAAAGTTGCACCAAAGTAACTGCGTCGCCATTGACGCTCGGCAAGGGTCCGTGTTTGATCTTGGCCCCGCTCTCGGTGATAGCCGACTCGAGATTCTCGAGGGCCCGCTCAAGAATCTCTTCGCACTCCACCTTGGCCAGCACAGCTGTGTCCGGACGAACGCGCGAGTAGGCCAGAAGATCATCGATAAGGCGCTTCATCCGAGCTGCCCCGTCGACAGCGAATTCGATGAAATCGTCGGCGTCGCTGTCTAATCGCCCCCGATAACGCTTGGCCAACAGTTGAACGTAGCTGGAGACCATTCGCAGGGGCTCTTGCAGGTCATGAGAGGCGACATAAGCGAACTGCTCCAGATCTTCATTTGATCTGGCCAACTCATCGGCCTGCCTGGCTATCGCCAGCTCGGCCTCTTCCCGCTCGGTAATATCCCGCGCGACGGCGATGATCAGAAATTGCCCGCCCACTTCTATCTGGCGGGCCTTGATTTCCACGGGGAAGCGGAACCCACCCCTTGTCTCATTCTCCGCTTTTATCACAACGGAACCACTCCCTCTGCCCAGCTTGCTCAGTGCCTTCCGTAAAGCGGCCCGGTGATCGGCCGGGACGAGCTCAGCGATCGACATGGATGTGAACTCGCTTTCTGAGTAGCCCGTGCTTTCGCACGCGGATTGATTCACGAAGACTATTCGGCCCCCGGGTTCTACCGCAAAGACAGCGTCAGTAGAGTTGTCTAAGAGCAAGGATTTAAACTGGCTCTCCTCTTGAGCATGTTTGCGCTCGGTCGCGTCCCGCGAAATACGCAAGATACTGATGATCGTCCCATCGGGTGCCCTGACCGGAGTAAGTTTTGAGTCCCACCAGATCTCGCGACCGGACTTTGCGCGCGATCTGTACTGGAGATCAACTGTTTCCCCGCGACCTGCCCGCTCGATAGCGGCCCTCGCCATTTCCCGGTTCTCGATAATGGCCGCGGTACAGTCTTCGCCTATTAGCTCCTCGAGTGAGTCAACCTCATTAAGGCGCCGTCCTGAGGAATTCATGCTCACGAAATGGCCGTCGAGCGAGATATCGCAGATACAATCGGGGCTGCTCTCGACGAGAGAACGGTAGTGCTCCTCGGAGCGGTCCCGTGCTTGGTCCGAGCGCTTGCGGCGCATGATCCCCGCCAGCGTATTGGCGACTGCTGTTAGAAACTCGCGTTCCTGCGGGCTCTCCTCGTGGCCCGGCTCTAAATAGACATTGAGCACCCCTAAGACCTCTTTTGCAAAGAGTATCGGGACTGAATAATGGCTGTGGTCTCCACCACTGTCATGCGCTTTCTCGACCTCCCAGCCATGAGTCCCGGCGAATTGGATCTCCCGCGTCTCGGCCGCCCGCCCACAGTAACACTCACCCTGCTTTATCTCGGCACACTGCGTTTGCATGACTCCAGAGAGCCCCGCCTGAGCCTTCATTTCCATGACTCCCGATTCTTCATTTAAAACGAAGATCGCCCCCATGTCGGCAAAAGGGATCCAGGGAGTACAGAAGAGTAGGTCCAAAGCGCTGGCGAATAATTGCTCGGAAGGGATATCTTCCAGCGATAACCGTAAAAGCGAGTTGATCACGCTCTGGCTTTCTTCATTCTCTACCAGCTCGCTGGTTTTCTCTTTCACATCGTGTTCGAGTATGCTGCTCGTGCGAGCGGTCAGCCCTATCGCCGTCGATGAACCGACAAAGATGATAAAGATGATCGACCCGACTAGAAACAATTGTATTCTCGCCGCTTCGCTGACGCCCTGACTGGTCTGGTCGCGCGGGGCCGAGACGGCGATCGACATGAGCTGACGGCCCACACTGACCGGAGCGTAGGCGATGAGCTTGGCCTCTTCTGCTTCAAGATTACGCCCGCTCTTGGCGTCAAGCTTATAGTAAGTGTACTCTCCGGTGCCGGCTTCCCCGGTAGCCATCCGCCCGGCGATCTCATTGAATTCGGTGAAATCTCGGCTTTGCGCTAAGAGATTCCGGCCGAGGGCTTCCTTGTCCGTAGACCAAAGTATCTCTTTGTCCTTACCTATAAGCATCGGGGCGCCGGTCCCCGCATCACGAATGGAATCGATGGGCCCGGAAGTGATCGAGTCAAGCGACATGATAAAGACGACGGCGCCCCCGAACTCATCCGAGCCGTCTCCAGACTCGCCGCCCAGAAAGATCGGCACGGCTATCGCGACTCCCCGGCCGCCATCCGCCCCTTGGAGATCGACCAGCTCCATCAGATATTCATCACCAGAGCCGGCCTGACTGATCGCGCTAAACTGTTCCCGCCACGGGGAATCCGTTCCTTCGAGCAGACGCGAGATGGCCGCGAACCTGACGATCCCGCCGGCATCTTCGATCACGATGTCGATGAGTCTTGTGTCGTGAGCATGAGTCTTGAGCCACTGGCGTTCTTTTTCTATCGCTTCCCTCGAGAGGGCCTCGTCAAAGTGCCTGACCCCCGGAGCCGCCGCCACCGCTTGCGTCTCTTGAATCGCATCCTCCAGAGAATGCTTCACAACGGCCGCCGCGCTTTTCACGACCACCAGTTGCCGCTCGTTGAACTCCTCTAACGCATTCGTCTCGATGGCCCGTTGCGACTGCCAGCCAACAAAGGAGACAAGCACTACAGAGATGCCCGTCAAGAGAAAGATGAGCGCGATCCACTTGCGGGAATCGGCGCTCAAGGGTATTCCGGACCGCGGCTGATACCGGCTCCCGGCTGTTTCGCCTGCTTTTGCTGGTACATCCGCTCATCGGCTCTGGCTATCAGATTTTCAAGGGAATCCCCGCCCCCGGGTTCATATCTGGCGACACCGATGCCGGCCGCCAGACTATAGGGGCTCTCGCCGAACTCATTACGCGCCGCCAGCAGTCCCTTGATCCTGTTCGGCAGGGCCTGGTCTCCCTCCTGAGTGTCCTCTCTTAACAAGACAAGGAACTCATCGCCCCCGACTCTGGCCACCAGGTCAGTCTCGCGGCAGGCCGTAGACAATATGGAAGCAAATTCCACTAGCGCCCGGTCGCCTTCCTGATGCCCGAGGGAATCGTTGATGTCCTTGAGGTCGTTGATGTCCAGAAAAACGAGCAAGAGAGAGGTCCCATGGCGGTTGGCGAGCTTGAGCTCACGATGGGCGATAGCTTCAAAACCGCGCCGGTTGTGGAGGCCGGTCAAGACATCGGTCAATGAGGTCGCCCTGATCCGATCGAGGAGTTGGTGGCGCTCGATGGCATACTTGATGCACCGCTCCATGACATCGGTGTGGATCGTTCCTTTCAACAGATAGTCCTGGGCGCCCCGTTTGACCGCTTCCAAAGAGAGTTTCTTGTCGTCGAGGCCCGTGAGAACCAGTATCGGAATACCCTCGAACTGCTTGCGCACCATATCGAGCGTCCTTAGCCCCTGGCTGTCCGGCAACGACAGGTCGAGCAGGATTATATCTATTTCCGTCTCTTCTAGAGTCTCTAGGCCGTCCGCCAGGCTCTGCCGACAAACTACTTCGAAGCGGCTATCTTGGGCGTCCTTCAAGACTTCGACGATCAGCCTGGCATCGCCGGGATCGTCTTCGATGAGCAAGACCCTGGTCTTCATGAGCGGGCGGTCCCGGTTGGCGGGAGCTTGACGATGGTCAGCCAGAAATCCTCTATCGACCGCACAGCCGCGATAAAGTCATCGAGGTCGATAGGTTTGACCACGTAGCAGTTGGCCCAGTGATCGTAGGCGTGGCTCACATCCTTGTCGGCCGCGGAACTGGTCAATACTATGACCGGGGTGTTCCTCAGGACCGCATCCGTCCGGATCTCCGCCAAGACTTCTCGCCCATCCTTGCCGGGCAGATTCAGATCCAGCAAAACCAGGTCAATGTGGCCCGTGCCCGAGAAGTCCCCTTCCTGTCGAAGTGCCGCCATCGCCTGGATGCCGTCTTTCGCCACGATCAGGTCGATGAGCACTTCGGCTTCCTTGAGGATCTCCTGAATTAGTCTGATATCGCCGGCGTTGTCTTCGACCAACAGCACCTGGACCGGCGTGACTGCTAGTTCACCCATGACGCTCCCCCCTTAGGTTACAAGAAAGGATTACGTTTGAGTTGGGTAGCAGCTTTGAAGTCGCCTGGTTCGTCGAGAAGATCCGCATACCGGCTCCCGTTTTTCGTGGACGTTTACTAGATATTGTCCACCTAACGCCTGGTCGTCGGCAATTACCCTTTGCGCAAAGCGCGTACAACCAAAAGGGCTATCTAAGCTTCTTCTTCTTCCGCTTCGCCGTCTTCCAGGAGAGCGAAAGTCTCTTCATCGTCGAATTGGTCGACAGAGGCCAGCATCTCGCGGTTGGTGTCCGGTGCTTTGACCTCCTCGTCGATCGTGAACAGCTTGAGAGTCCGATCATCCTCGATCAGCTCGATCTCAGTAGAATCTTCCCCGCTGAGGAAGTTGAGATAATCGAAACTGAGGACGTTGATAAAAACGCAATTATTAATTACTAGGGTCGCGCTGTTGCGGCTGGCAAAAACTTTGCATATAACGCCCTTGCCGGATCGGACGACTTCGCCCTCGACAATGAACTCG
Source organism: Actinomycetes bacterium (assembly GCA_030666075.1). GTDB lineage: Bacteria > Actinomycetota > Aquicultoria > CAJVYJ01 > JAUVQD01 > DAOUYN01. The sequence continues at coordinate 12,327 of DAOUYN010000002.1, forward strand.
TAGCGAACATTCTCGAGGGTCTCGAGAGCGCGCAACATATCCTTCTTCTGATAGATCGTCCCTTCGTTAATAAAGCACGGGGCCGCATCTGTGCGCTTTCGCATAAGCCGATCACCACTTCCGTCTTTTTTCTCTTATCGACTATAATTATCTTACCATATTCACTTTATCGTCACGTCTTTGAGAAAAATAAATGGAGATTCAGATGCAATTAGCTAAGAAAATAATGAAAGAACTTCGCCGGACGCCAGAGCGTCTCTATTCAGTCGACGAAATCTTTGCCCTCGTCGGCGGCGGCGGGGTTTCCAAGAGCCAGGTTACTAAGACACTACGCGTCCTCGAGGATGAAGGACGACTGTCCCGCCAAGGGGGCGCCGGCTTCCGGCTGGCCACCACCGCAGACCCGCTGACCGGGGTATTCAAAGCCTCCAGGCGCGGTCATGGCACCGTCTCGCTGGCCGACGCGGATATTCATATCCCGGCTTCGCAGACACACGGAGCGATGAATCGGGACACGGTCAAGGTCAGCCCCAACCGCCGCCGCGGCCCCGGGGGACGGCGAAACGGCCAGATCGTCAAGGTCATCGAGCGGGCCAACAAGCGGATCATCGGGCGCTTTGAACACCATCGCCGATTCGGGATAGTCGTCCCCGCCGACGACCGGCTCACCTATGAATTCTCCGTCGCGCCGCGCTTCTTCTCAGATGCGCAAACAGGCGATATCGTCGAACTCGAAGTAACGCGATGGCCGCTGGATGGACGCCTCCCTGAGGGCACGGTGCTGCGCGTGATCGGACAGGACACGGCTCCGGGGATGGCCATCACGATGATCCTCCTCGCCCACCGCTGGCCCGATGTCTTCGATGACGCCACCTTGGCAGAAGCCAACCAAGCGCCGACAACGGTCGGAGCGGATGATATCAAGAACCGGCTCGATCTTCGCGATACGTTCACCGTGACGATCGACGGACTCGACGCCAAAGACTTCGATGACGCGATCTCCCTCGAGACCGACCCCGAAGGGGGCTTTAAACTCGGCGTCCATATCGCCGATGTCTCCAATTACGTCACCCCCGGCTCCGCTCTTGATGCCGATGCCCAGATCAGGACGACCAGTGTCTACCTGCCCGATAGGATCGTGCCGATGTTGCCGCATGCGCTTTCCAATGGCATTTGCAGCCTCAATCCGAAAGTCGACCGCCTGGCCTTCAGCGTTATGATGGATATCGACCCAGACGGGAACGTCACCGATCACCGGATAGCGCAATCGGTCATCCAAAGCGACGCCCGGCTCACGTACGAGGAAGTAGACCGGCATCTGGTGAAGGGCTACTTCAAAGACGAGCGCCTCCAGCAATTACTCCAAGGCATGGAGCTCCTGAGCCACGTGCTCGAACGCAAACGGTTGGCCCGCGGAAGTCTGAATTTCGAAACGGTCGAGCCCAAACTATTACTCGACGAAGACGGCCACCCGCTGGAAATACTCATTCGGGAACGGTCTCGGGCGACGCAAATGATCGAGGAAACGATGATCTTGACCAATGAGACCGTCGCCGGGTTCATGCTCGAGCGGGAGGCGCCGATGGTCTTCCGTGTCCACGACCGTCCCGACCAGGAGAAGGCTTACACTATCTCAAAACTGATGGATGAGCTCGGCTATCCGGTCGGATCACTGGCAAAGGCGCACCCGCGAACTTTTCAGGCATTGATCGACTATGCCCACGACCGCCCCGAGAAGTTGCTGATCAATTCGCTGCTCTTGCGGTCGATGAGTCAAGCCAAGTATTCGCCGAAACTGATGTCCCACTTCGGTCTGGCCTCCGAGCATTACTGTCATTTCACGTCGCCGATCCGACGCTATCCGGATTTGCTCGTACACCGCCTGGTCAAAGCCGTTTTGGCCGACGACCTCGACTCGCCCGAGTCCCGGGCGCTCGTCGATGAACTAGAAGAATTGGCCGAGCGGTGCTCCAGGCAGGAAAGAGAAGCCGAGGCGGCCGATCGCGAGGCCACCGAACTAAAGGTAGCCGAGTTCATGGCTGACAAGGTCGGCGAGGAGTATGACGCCGTCATCTCCGGGGTCACCAATTTCGGTCTCTTTGTGGAGCTGGCAAATACCGCCCAGGGCTTGATCCACGTCCGGAACTTAGGCGACGACTACTACCAGTTCGAAGCGGAGCGCCACCTACTCCGGGGTGAGCGGACCGGCACCACTTACCGGCTCGGACAGCCGGTCAAGGTCAAACTGACGAACGTCTCAGTCCCCAAGCGGGAGCTCGATTTCGCCCTATTGCCAACACCGACTCGCGATATATAATCAAGACGATGTTCGCCAACAAAAACTTCCTGCTATACATCATCGGGACCGTCGTTATCGTCGCGGCAGTCGTCGTCACGACACTAAGTCTCAATAGCGGCCCCGAGCTGATCAAGCCGCCCCCCACCACCGTCCAGGACTTGGGGCGAGCGCCGGATTTCGCCATCAAGACCCTCGGCGGCGAACAGCTGTCTCTTAGCGACTTTCGCGGCCGACCGGTGGTCGTCAACTTCTGGGCGTCCTGGTGCGGTCCGTGCCGGGAAGAGACGCCGGACCTGGTTAAAGTCCACAAAGAATACGAGGACCGGATAGCTTTCGTCGGCATCATCAATCAGGACGAAGAGGCGGCCGTGCGCGATTTCATCAAGGAATTCGGTATCGAATACGAGAACGGGATGGACATCGGCGGCAAATCTTCAGCCGCGTACAAGGTGACAGGAATTCCCACCACTGTCGTCATCGATGCCAAAGGCGGTCTGCGGGCGAGATGGATAGGGGCGATCCCGCCGAAAGTGCTGAGCTCGTACATCGAGGGCGTCCTATAGTTCCAGGGACACGTACCTAATTATTTTCTAAGGGATTAATTAGGTACGTGTCCCTGGAACTTTTCGGTGGCGGATGGCATATGCGTACCAGTGGATATAGTGGGGCAATAACCGCCGCACGTCGAAGTTGGATTCCCCGGTCTCCCGGTCGATCCAAGACGTCGGAACCTCAGTGATCTTGCACCCGGCCAGGTAGGCTTTGACGACTATCTCCATCCCGATCTCGAAACTGCCGGTGCTCTCTATTTCGATCTTGTCGATAAGACCGCGCGAATAGAGCTTGAAGCTATTGGTCACATCGTGAGTCGGGATCCCGGCTAAATACCGCAGCGAGACACCCGCCACCCGCGACATTGTCCTTTTGATGAACGGCCCGCCGATCTGTTTGCCTCCGCGCATGTAACGCGAGCCGCAGACCACCTCGTAGTCTTCCAGATACTTCTGATACATGGCGTCGACCACCCCGAGATCGTCGGAGAGATCGGCCATCGTCACCACGACCGCGCCCGGAGGAGCCTTTTCCAGACCCGTCCGAATAGCCTCAAGCGCCCCGCGGCCATAAGCGTTCGGCACTAGCTCGATCTCCGGATGGGCCGGTTGTAACTGCCGCAAAACGGGGAGCGTCGTGTCGGCCTCGTCGTCATAGACGCACAAAACCCGGTGTTCGTGGGTGATCTTAGAGGTGATAGCCTCTATAAGGGCGGTGATACTCTCCGCTTCATTATAAACCGGAACGACGAGTGTCAGCGCCGTATCCATGGCTGCCTAAAGCTGGGTGCTGAGCGTCGGTTTTGAAGGGTCCGCGGCCGGCCTGGTTTTAGTCGGCTTGACCGAGGCGGCGCTGAAACAGATCTTGTTGGTCTGAAAGAGGTTCCAGACATCACAGAACACGGCGTCGGGCTTGGCCCAAGCCACCATCTCGCCCAGGCGGTCCCGGTATTCGTCGTGATTGACAGCGACGATAACGACATCGGCCCGCTTGACGATATCTTCAAGGCTGCCGGGCTCGAGGTACGGATCGTGGAGCAGGACTTCGTGGCCGTCTTGATGGATCAGCTTCTTGAGCTTGTATGAGAGCGAATTCCGCGAATCGTCGATGTTCTTCTTGAACGATAACCCAAGGACCGCAAAGACCTGGCGGTCGAGGTCGACGGTATCGGCTATCTTCTGGAGCAGGAAGGACGGCACGGACTCGTTTATCTTCCAGGAAGTGTATATGAGCTCGGTAAAGGGTGTTTTGCTGAGCAGAAAGAAGCCATCCTTATACAGGCATGGACCGCCCGTGAAGCCCGGAGACTTCAAGCCGCCTCGCTTGTAGCCGGTATTGACGAGCGCGACGATGTCGTGGATCTGCCGGTCGTACTGGTGGGCTATCATCATGAACTCGTTGGCCACGGCGAAATTGATATAGCGATACATGTTGCAGTAGAGCTTGGTCAGCTCCGCTGAGCGGGAATCGGTCGGCAGAACGAGATCAAGCAGCTGCTCGAAGAAGGCCGCCGCCACCGCGGTGCTCTTTTCCTCGGCGCCGCCGACTATCTGCGGTATCTCCTTTAGCTCCTCCAGGGAGTTCCCTTCGGCGATCCGCTCGGGACAGAAGGCCAGGTAGATATCTTCACCGACCGTGAACTGCGAATTATCGTTGATATGACGCGCGATGTGTTCGGTCGTCCCCGGGGAGACCGTGCTGCGCAAAATGATAGTCGAGCCGGAGCTGAGATGCGGACACAGCCCGGAGATCACTTCTTCGATCTGCCCGTGGACCGGGTTCATGTGTTCATCTACGGGTGTGCCGAGAGTCATGATAACGTACTTGCACTCGCTGACGACCTTCAAATCCGTGGTCGGAAAGAAACGCTTGCCGACCTCAGCCTTGAGGACCTGTTCGGCGCCCTTCTCGACAAAAGGCATCTCGCCTTTGGCTATCCCCGCGACATAATCTTCGCTGAGGTCGATTCCGTGGACCGCAAAGCCCTTGCCGGCCAAAAAGAGGCCCAACGGTAAGCCGACCCGGCCTATCCCGATAATAGCTATCTTATCGTTCGATTCTTTATCGATCACTTAGCCACCTCCAAGAAGTTCTCCCGGATCCAATCGATGACTTCGGGCAGTTTGTCATCTAATTCGTACTTGGCCGTCCAGCCGAGGACTTCAGTCGCCTTGGTCGTATCCGGGATCCGTCTGCGGATATCGTGCTCGAAACCGGCGACGTTCTTGATCCGTAACTCCCCTTCACCGACGATGTGACCGTAGATCTTCTCGGCCAATTCCAGGACCGACGTCTCCACCGGCGAACTGATATTGAAATCTTCATTGAGGCCGGCGGGGCTTTGCGCGGCCGTGATTATCCCGTCGGCGATATCCGATACGTGCGTGTAGCAGCGGGTCTGCCGGCCATCGCCCAAAAGCTCCAACGGATCCTGACCCATCAATATCTTCTTGGCCAGGTCGGGGATCAC
>DAOUYN010000048.1 GCA_030666075.1 Actinomycetes bacterium
TTCGTCGTCTCCGATACGATCGCTCCCGTTGCCGATCTGGTCGTTCATAGGGGCAAGGTGACCGAAGGCCGCCTGGAACTTGGCGAAACCGCTCGGGCGACTATCGATCTGCGCCGGCGTCGGGCTATCGCTCGTAACCACACCACCACGCATCTGCTCCACTGGGCCTTGCGGGCCGTGCTCGGGAGCCATGTTAAGCAGGCGGGATCACTGGTAGATGCCGATCGCTTTCGTTTTGACTTCAGTCACCATGAGGCTTTGACGGCCGAGCAATTAGAGACGATCGAGGGATTGATGAACGATAAGATACTCCAAGACCAACCGGTTCGCGCCTTTGAGACGACCATTGATTTTGCCAAAGAGGCCGGCGCGCTGGCTTTTTTTGGCGATAAGTATGGTCGGTTCGTCAGGCTGGTCGAGATCGGCAACTTCAGCAAAGAGTTGTGCGGCGGGGTCCATGTCCGCGCTAGCTCGGAGGTCGGGTATGTCAAGATCCTCTCTGAGTCCGGTATCGGGGCCGATACCCGCCGGATAGAGGGCATCACCGGCGAGGCATTTCTTCGCCGCGTCGGGGTACTCGAAAGCCGCGTCGATTCGGCTGCCGCCGCCCTGAAGGCCAATCCTGAGCACCTCGGGGAGGCGACCGCGGCGGCGATGGAGCACATCGCCGCTCTCGAGAGCGAACTGGCGTCACTGAGAGCAGAGAAACTTGGCCGCGAAGCCGAGCGTATCGCCGGCGCCGCAACGAGCATCGACGGGGTTTCGCTTTATACGGGGCGCTTAGAAGGAGCGGACGTAGACGCGCTAAGATCGCTGGCGGATAGATTGCGGGCCCGGACGGCCAAAGCCGCTGTGGTCGTCGCCTCTGTCAGCGGCAGCAAAGTCTTGCTGCTGGTGGCCGCGTCGCCCGAATTGGTCGATGCCGGTTTCAGTTCCGTGGCTTTGGTCAAGGAAGTGGCTCCCCTGATAGGCGGCGGCGGTGGTGGCCGTCCCGACCTCGCGCAGGCCGGCGGCAAGGACCCCGCCAAGCTCCCCGAGGTCTTTGCCGGCGCTAAATCTTTCCTGGGGCGTCAATCCCTCTATTGATTTACTGGAGCCTAGTTTTATGAATGGCCAAGCCCGCGTCTTCGCGATCGATTATGGCGAACGCCGCCTCGGCATCGCGATCAGCGATCCATCGCGGCGGGTTGCCCAGCCGTTGACGGTCATGGAGCGAAGCGATGATAGGCAAGCTGTTGATTCGATCATGGATATGCTGGATGACTACGATGTCTCGCGGATCATCGTGGGCGATCCCCGGTCCCTTTCAGGGCAACGGGGTGTCCAGGCGATCAAGGTCAATAGATTTGTGACTGCGTTACGCGAGGCTTGCGAGGTCCCGGTTGAAACATACGACGAGCGCCTCAGCTCAAAAGAAGCCAAGGCCGATTTGGCGGCTGCCGGAGTCACCGGACGCCGGGCCAAGGCCCTCGTCGATAAAGTGGCCGCTTCACTCTTTCTCCAGAGCTACCTGGACCGAGAGGCCTGGAGGGCAGACCGATAGGCCGCCATTCAGAAAAACTCCAAAAGAAAGGCGCCAAGAGGGGTCGGCTCCGTTCACTCGGAGCGCAATTGGTCCTTTGGCTCGTTCTGACGATGGTCGTCGGCGGGATCGCCTACTTCGTCTTCCTTCAGTCTACTCCCGAGGTCAAAGAGGTAGATATCACGGTGGCGAGCGGCATGAATACCGCCGACATCGCCGACCTTCTCGTTGAGAAGGAGGTCATCTCCAACGCTTATACTTTTCGCGCCTATGCCTCGCTCACGCAGACGGAGGGGCGCCTGCAACCCGGCGATTATCGCTTTAGCACAGATCTGACCTATGAGGAGATATTAGAGGAGCTGACCAAGGTCCCGGAGAAGGAATATGTGAGAGTCGTCATCCCTGAAGGTTTCACGGTCACGCAGATAGCCGAGCGTTTGGCGAAAAAGACGGAGCGCCCTCCGGCCGACTTTCTGGATTATATGCGAGGCCAAGGCCTGGAAAAAGTTCGCCCGTCGGCACTACCCTCCTCTTTGGGCACGATAGAAGGCTACCTTTTCCCCAAAACATATAATTTTGAGAAAGAGGCGCACCCGCGTGATATCGTGGCGCGCTTGATAGAGCAGTACCGCCGGGAGACCGGCGATCTCGATTGGACCTTAGCCGAGACGCGCGAGCTGACCGTGCACGAGATCATGACGATAGCATCGCTAGTGGAGCGTGAGGCCCGTATCCCGGAAGAGCGCCCGCTCATGGCCGCGGTCATTTACAATCGTCTCGATATCGGCATGCCTTTGCAGATCGACGCGACCGTTCAGTACGCTCTGCCACAACGAAAGGAAGCCCTGACGAACAAGGATTTGGAGTATGAGTCGCCATACAACACTTACCAGCGTACCGGCTTGCCTCTTGGCCCCATCGCGAATCCGGGTCTTTCATCGATCAAGGCCACCCTGGAGCCGGCCGAGGTCGACTATATTTACTACGTGCTGACTTCGCCCGACGGGCAACACACTTTTACCAACAACTATAATGATTTTCTGGCCGCTAAGCGCCGCATGCCCTAGTCTGGGCAGTGACACCCGGCAGGAGTTGGCGGCAGCCTGTTCGTTCGGTGGCAATAAACTGCTAAAATCGACCTGGTCGAAAGTGTGGATATGGAGAACATGATGGCGCAGACGAGGCTTGAAGGCGGACCTGATTCGATGGGCGGCTTCTGGAGTGCTTTTCGCCCTGCCTATTTTGTTGACTCTGTTTATGACATAGACCCCGAATGGCTGCGGAAAAGGCGCCTGCGGGCATTGTTGGTCGACGTCGACAACACTATCATGCCACGTAACCAGAGTGCGCCCGGGACACAGCTAAAGGACTGGGTCGGCTCTTTGCGCGAGGCTGATGTCTCGCTTCTGGTCATCTCGAATAACTGGAGCTCCCGCATTAAGGTGATCGCCCGCGAACTCGATCTTGAGGTTATCGCCCCGGCAGGAAAGCCTTTTCGGGCGGCTTTCACCAAGGGGCTAGGCATGCTCGGGGCGCCCGCGGCTGAAACCGCGATAGTCGGCGACCAGGTTTTTACGGACGTTCTTGGAGGCAATCGGGCCGGGCTGGCATCGGTGTTAGTGCCGCCCCTCGGCGCTGTCGATCTGGTCCATACTAAAGTCTTGCGGGTGCTGGAACGGGTTCTTCTTCGCCGTCTGGCCGGACAGGTCTTGCGGGACGGACGGTGGTCGGCGACATGACGACTCGTGTGGTCAGAGTAGAGGGGCGCGTTCAAAGAGTGGGTTTTCGCGACTTCACCTTGAGGGTGGCGCGAAGACTGAACGTCCAAGGCACCGCTCGAAACCTGGACGACGGGGCTGTCGAGATAATCGCCCAAGGGGACCTCGAGTCAGTCGAAGCGCTGGTGGCCAAGGTACGTGTCGGCCCGCCGGCGGCGGACGTGACGTCTGTCATCGTCGAACCGGCTTTGGAAACGGAAAACTATAACTCATTCGAGGTTGGTTGAGGTGCACGCTAACGGACAGACAGCTTTTGCGGGGATCATCGGCAGTCCGGTCGGCCATAGCCTCTCGCCTGTGTTTCAGAACGCGGCTTTTGAGGCTGTCGGCCTGAACTGGGTCTACCTGGCCTTTGATATCGCCCCCGGGGAGCTTCAGGAATCGATCGCCGGCCTTTCGGCCTGCGGTTGCCGCGGGCTAAATATCACCATGCCATATAAGAGGGACATTCTCCCGCTCCTCGACGATCTGGACGAGACCGCTTTGCGCGTCGATGCGGCCAATACGATCGAGTTTCGAAACGGCAGGCTGATCGGCCATAATACGGACGGTGCAGGGTTCATAAAAAGTTTGAGACAGGACGCTGCTTTCGACCCCGAGGGGAGCGATGCTTTGATCATCGGGGCCGGTGGGGCGGCGCGGTCGATCTCGGTCGCCCTGGGGCAGGCAGGGGTGCGTTCTTTAAAAATACTAAACCGGGACACCGGAAAAGCCGAAAGACTAGTTAGGCTGATAGGTTCGTATTTTCCGGACTGCCTGGTCGAGGTCGCTGATTCCGGCGGCGTAGACCCGGCGGGATTTGATCTTCTGGTCAATGCCACCTCGGTAGGCATGGAGAACAATCCAGGTCTGCCGCTGATGTTGGAGGCGCTGACACCCGCCCAGGTCGTCTACGATATTATCTACTGGCCTCTGGAGACCGAGTTCTTAAGAATCGCCGCCGAGAAGGGCGCGCAGACGATAAACGGGCTGCGGATGTTGTTGTTTCAGGGCGCGGAGTCCTTTTCGATCTGGACCGGACTCGATGCTCCAGTGGAGCATATGGGCGCCGCCCTGAAAGAACGTTGATGGATGAAGGAATGACAGAATGCCGCCGACAAGCAGCAGACTAGAAAGAATACTACTCGACTCTCAGCTCGTCACGGCTGAGCAGCTTGGCGAAGCCAAAGCGGCCGAGAACGGCAAGAGTGTATTCCAGGTCCTCGATGAGCTCGGATATGTCACCGAGGAGGATATCGCTAAGACCGTGGCCGACACGCTCCGCCTGGAGCTGGTCGATCTCGGGGAAGCGGACGTCGACCCAAATGCCGCCAACGCTATCGATGAATCGATCTCCAAACGCTACAAACTCATTCCGATCGCCATGGATGATGATGAGATGACTGTCGCCATGAGTGATCCGGCCAATATTTTCGCCATCGACGACCTGCGGATCATCACCGGCAGACAGATAAAGCCGGTGGTGGCGACCGAAAGCGATGTCATCGTGGCTATCAAGAAATATTGCCGGGGCGAAGCGGATGTATCAGAGATGATGGATTCAGTCACCGACGATATGGAGGCCGAGCTCGTCCAGGGGTCGGATGATGAAGACGATGATGAGACCGTAGACACGGCCCCGATAGTCAAGCTCGTAAATCTCATTCTGACCGAGGGCGTGCGCAATGACGTCAGCGACATCCTAGTCGAGCCTCAAGATCAGGACCTTCGCACTCGTTTTAGGATAGACGGTGTGTTGCACGAGATGATGCGTTCACCCAAGAAGGTCCAGGGCGGCGTCATCTCCAGGATCAAGCTGTTGGCCGGCATGGATATCGCTGAGCGCCGAGTCCCGCAGGACGGGCGCTTTGGCATCGTCGTCGACGGCACTCCGGTCGATTTCCGGGTGGCGACGCTACCGACCATCTATGGAGAACAGGTCATTCTGCGATTACTGCGCAAGGAAGCGGCCATGATGGACCTGAGCGACATGGGGTTCCTCGATGATTCTTTGGAGCGGCTGCGAACTTCGTACATGAAGCCATACGGGGCTATTCTCGTCACGGGACCGACGGGAAGCGGTAAGACGACCACGCTATATGCGGCGCTAAACACGCTCAATACGTCCGAGAAGAACATGATCACGGTCGAGGACCCGGTCGAGTATCGATTTGAAGGCATGAATCAGGTGCAGGTCAACCCCAGGGCTAATCTGACGTTCGCGGCGGCCTTGCGGTCCATTCTTCGCCAAGATCCGGACATCATCATGATCGGCGAGATCCGCGATAAAGAGACGGCCACGATCGCGATAGAGTCGGCGCTCACGGGACACTTGGTCCTATCTACCCTCCACACGAACGACGCTGGTTCGTCATTGACGCGTTTAACAGAGATGGGGATCGAGCCATTTCTGGTCTCGTCCGCGGTCGATTGCATTGTCGCCCAGCGCCTGGCCCGCCGCCTATGCCCGCATTGCAAGGAATCGTATAATCCGACCCAAAAAGCTCTGGACGATCTCGATTTTCCGGTGCTGGCGGCTGAGATAGATGAGGTTTTTCGGGCCCGGGGCTGCAAGAAGTGCCACGATACCGGCTACAAGGGCCGACTGGGCCTATACGAGGTCCTTACGGTTTCCGAAGATATAGAAAAACTGATCGTTGCCGGTGCGACTGCCGACCAGGTCAACAAGGTCGCCATCGCCGAGGGGATGCGGACTTTGCGGCAGGACGGCTTTTTGAAGGTCATTCATGGATTGACGTCGATCGAAGAGATCATGAGAGTCACGGCGTAGAGGAAGAGATGTTTCATGGCGCTTGAGGGCAAACTAAAAGATTTCGGCTTGGAAACGATATTCCAGCTGATCAACTCAGAGATGAAGACCGGCACCCTGCACATCGTGCGCAAAGTGGGCGATGCTGAAGGGTTTGTCTATTTTCGCGGGGGCAAGATATTCGGCGCTGTATCCAATTTCAATCGCCAGCCCATCGGCGAACGTCTCGTCAACGCCGGCCACATCACCCAAGAAGAGTTGCATCAGGCTCTGGACGTCCAGCGCAACGGCACGCGTCGGCGCAAACTGGGTCAAATCCTCATCAGCGAAGGGCTGATAACCAAGGAGATCTTGCGGACGTTTGTCAAAGAGCAGATCCAAAACACGGTCTTCGACCTGATGCCGTGGATAGAGGGCGATTTCCGCTTTTTCGAGGACCAATTGCCCGGTGCCGAAGACATGGGATTATTGCTCAGCGCCCGCAAGATACTCTCCAAAGGGAGCGCGCGCCTCGATGAGTGGGAGCGGATAGGGGAACTCATCCCGTCATTGAACGCTGTTTGCGAGCCGGTCCCGCGGGCGAAGGAGACGGCCCAGGCGGCCGGATTCGGCGCCAAACATCTACAGATACTGGAGCTTTGTGACGGCCGGACGACAGTTTCCGAGATGGCCAAGACCCTGGAGATCACCGAGTTTGAAGCCGCTTCTAATCTCTACGATCTAGCGGAGACCGATCTGGTCAAGATAATCGACTCGGGTGAGATCGGGACGCCGGGATCGTCCGAGCTTTCGATCGATGGCGAGAAGGTCGACGCTTTCGACGCCCTCGACGAGCTGGCGCTGGCGCCGGAAGATATTATCAGCGAT
>DAOUYN010000188.1 GCA_030666075.1 Actinomycetes bacterium
GGCGCCGGCCACTGAGCCTTTGTGGTTAGTGGTCAGTCCTGAACCTAAGTGATATCATCCAGACACTATGAGCCGCCAATACAAGGCTATCTTCTTTGATGTCGGAAACACACTGCTGACGCCCTACCCGTCGGTAGCGGATATCTGCGCCGAGGTCCTCAGCTGGGGCGGCCACACGGTCGATCCGACCAAGCTCACCCACGCCGTCGCCTTCGCCGATGAGACTTACGAGCAGCGCTACCGCGAAGACGACACCTTCTGGATGAAAGAGGCCGACACGGCCAAATTCTGGATAGAACTATACACACTCATGCTAAGCGAAGCCGGTCTTGAGGAAGAAGTGAACGACCTGGCCGAGCAGATCTATCAGGAATTCGGAGAAGGCGAGCGCTGGCAACCTTACCCCGACGTCGTCCCCACGCTTGAGCGCCTCGCCGAGCTAGACTACCGGATCGGTTTGGTCTCAAACTGGGACACCCGATTGACCAGCATCTCTATCGAAACAGGATTATCCCGCTATGTGGACTTCGTCATCTCTTCCGCCAATGTCGGCTACCTTAAGCCACAGCCGGAGATCTTCGAGCTGGCCCTGAAACGGGCCGATGTGGAGCCGGCACAAACGCTGCACATCGGCGATCAATACTACGCCGACATCATGGGGGCGCGCAGCGCCGGGATCACGCCGGTCCTACTCGATCGCCACGGGTTGGCACCGAAAGCCGACTGTCTGGTTATTAACTCGCTGACCGAGATCGTCGACTACCTGAGAAGCAACTAGACTCAGGCTAGCCGAGCGGCGCTCATTCCCAGGTAGACGGCCAGGAGACCGAGAACCACCGCCGCCGCCACATTAAGAGCGGCGACGAACCACGACCCTTTGGCCAGTAAATCGAATGTTTCTAGCGAAAACATCGAAAAGGTCGTGTACGAGCCGACGAATCCGACGATCACCGCCATGCGGATACCCGAATCCACCGACAGCCGCTCTCCAGCCGTGACCACCAAGAACCCTATCAAGAAAGACCCGGTCGTATTGACTATCAGCGTGCCCCATGGAAAGGCTGTCGCCCCCATCAGGCTCCGAACATAGACCCCGACCGCATATCGAGAAATAGCTCCAAAGAAACCCGCGAGACCGACGGCCAGGTACTGCGATAGCACTCGCCTACTCCTCGGTCGGAAATGGTTCGTTCTTCAGCATTGCTTGGATCAAGGCGTCCTTGCCCACTTCATCCGGGACCACATAGCTGACCCCGCCGATCATCTGCGGCGTGCCTGGAAGCGTCGCCGTTTCGATCTCCAGCTCGGAGCCGGCGAATCCCTTGCCCAGGCCCAGCATCTTTCCCAACCCCATGTTCGTATTCACAAAAGAGGCGACGACGTTGGCTGCCTTCGGCACATCCGCATAAGAATCCACGGACTGGGCGATCATCGCCTTAATAAACTCCTGTTGCACGCCGACCCTGACTATATCGCTCCCGGAGCGCCCGCCCCAGCTGCGATTGCGGATAATGGCCAGCGCTTCTGTGCCTTGCCGCAAATGGACCCCCGAGCGGACCGTCACTCCCAGCTCACCGTCGGTCCAGCCGGTTTCCGTGCCGAATTCGACCCCGCCCAGTGCATCGACAGCTTGTTCGAAGTTGCCAAAATCGACCTGGAAGACATAGTTGATCGGCAGGCCCATGTAGTCCGAGACCGTCTCGATCATCAGCGGCGCCTCGCCAAAAGCCCAAGCGTGGTTGATCTTGTCCAAACCATGTTCCGGTATCTCGACGCGGGTGTCGCGAGGGATCGATATCATGTAGGCTTTGCCGGCTGCCTGATCGGCCCGGACGAAGACTATCGAATCGGCCCGGGCACTATCCCAGCCGGCCCTTTGGTCGGTGCCGACGAGCAGCACCGTGACAATATTGCCGACCTGTGGCTTCACCTTTTCGTCTACCTGCTCTTGCGCTACCGGGTCGCCCGTCATCTTGTCTTGGATCCCGCGAAGCCAAAAAGCCCCGGCCCCAACCCCCATTAAAATGGTTACCAGGACGGCTCCCAGTACTATCCAAACGGTCTTCTTGCGCTTCTTCTGCTGCTGACGGTCTTGCCGTCGCGCGCTGCGCGAAGATTCGTGGGCCGGTCTAAGTTGTGAACTGTCCAATTACGCTCCTTCGCCTGCTCCCTAACTGACACACAGGCCCCTGGGGAAGAATTATACCGCTAATTGACCACCTGTTTCGAGAGGGCCGTTTAAGGCGGGTGCGATTGTCAAACATTTATGGCAGTGATAAAATCTGCCGGTACGCGGATGTGGCTCAGTGGTAGAGCATCACCTTGCCAAGGTGAGGGTCGCGAGTTCGAATCTCGTCATCCGCTCGTCGACCAAGAGAAGGCCTGGCTTTGTCTTGGTCATTTTCTGTCAGGCGGTTTTGGCCGCCAAAGCAGAATGCGTCGAAAGGCAGTATGCTTTTTGATCGCAGCATTGGCGACGTGGCCGAGTGGTTAGGCAGGGGTCTGCAAAACCTCGTACAGCGGTTCAAGTCCGCTCGTCGCCTCGGAGCTGACTGCGCTATTACGCGTGGTAGCATAGCTTACATACGGGCGCTTGGCTCAGGGGGAGAGCGCTTCCTTGACACGGAAGAGGTCGTGGGTTCAAATCCCGCAGTGCCCACAATCGCAGGTCAGAAAACTTGCTTTCCTATTTGTCGTACGAGAGGCTCTGGCCAATTAATTCGAGTCTTAACAATACGGCCTCGACCTTTCTTTTGGCTAAGTTTATCCGCTCACCTATCGGTTCCAAGCTGGCGTCATTGGCAATTTCATCTTGCAGTTGGCCTAATTCCTCAGCCGCTTCGGCCAAGACCTCCAAGAGCGCCCCGCCGATATCGGTCACTCCGCCCGGCTTTCTTTTTTCAGAGTCGATGGCTAGCTACCTCCTCTCGCTACGCTCAGTGCTTGCTGAATCACTATGCCAGTA
>DAOUYN010000020.1 GCA_030666075.1 Actinomycetes bacterium
GCATCGCTTTTGCGATCACCATGGTGGCGTCGGTATTGTTTTTGATAACCAAGGACCTCAAGTGGGACACCTGGGCCTACGTCTCGGCTGAGCTCGGACTTCTCGTTGGGATAGCGCTGTTGTGGATGGGGATCATCTGGCAGCGCTCTACCTGGGGCGTCTGGTGGACCTGGGACCCCCGTCTGACCAGCTTTTTGGTCGTCATGCTCTTATACGGAGCTTATTTCGTCTTACGTTCGTCCGTCGAGACACCGATGCAGCGGGCCCGGTTCTCGGCCTCTATCGGCATTGTCGGCTATCTGGCCGTCATGTTCACCATGCTGTCTACCCGGATACTTCGCAGCGTCCACCCGGTCCTCTTCACTCTCAGCGATTCCGGTCTCGGGGACTCCAGCATGTTGGTGACTTTTCTCGTGGCGATGTTCGCGATGTTCGCGCTTCTCGGAGCGATCTTGATAGTCAAAGTCTCACTGGACAACACGGCCGATGAACTCGATTATTTAAAAGGTCAATTAGGAGGTTAGACATGGAAAACGGTCTACCGAACGTATCTTTAGCGACAGCCATTCCGTATGTGGCCGCTGCCTACGTCGGCATCTGGGTCATTCTTTTCGGGTACCTGATCTCGTTGGGCGGCAAGCTGTCCGGTCTGCGGCGTCAAATCGACGCTTTGGCCGACGCGGTCAAGGTCAAAGGCTCGTCCGACAAGACTGAATCTAAAGTTAAAGCTTAGGGTTAATCCCTAGGTTTTTTTCGGCCCAGTCGCGGGTCATATCGTAGGCTTCCTGTTTCGTCCGGATCTGATCGTCTAGACGGGCTTCGAGTAGCATATTCAGAACCTTCCCGACTTCGGGCCCCAACTTCAACTGCAAGAATTCCATGATCTCGTTGCCGTCGAGCGGCGGCCTGATCTTTGCGGACTCTTCAGCAGATTCCAGCTCGTCTATCCGCTCCTCGAGTTCGTCCAAGAGGCGTCCATACTTCTTGGCCAAGGACTCGTTTTGCGTTGTGCAGTCGGCGCGGACCAGCTTCCCTAAGCCCGGCAGATGTTCCGTTCCGATCTCTCGGACGTACTTGCGCACCGCCTTGTCTGACCAGCCCAGTCTATATGTGTGAAACCGCATATGCGACTCGATCAAGGTGGTTACCTCATCGATGATCTTGGTTGGAAACCGGAGCGCCTTTAAGCGCTTGCGCGCCATCTTAGCTCCAACGACTTCGTGATGGAAGAAATGGATCCCGTCCGGGCCCTCGGTCTTCGTCTTTGACTTGCCCACGTCATGCAGGAGTGCCGCCAAGCGCAGCACCAGCGTGGGCTCAACATTCTCGACGACCATGATCGTGTGTTTCAAGACATCTTTATGGCGGTTGGCGGGATCGCGCAGCCGCCCCATCTCCGCCAGCTCCGGGAGGAAGCGCGCCGCCAAGCCCGTATCGACCAGACCGGTGAGAGCCCGACCGGGCATCGGACTGATAAGTAACTTGGACAGCTCATCCCTGATCCTTTCCCGCGAGACGATCGAAAGGCGCTGACCATATTCTATGATGGCTTCGACAACATCTTTATCCGGCGTCACCTCTAGCTTGGCAGCGAATCTGAATGCCCGTAGCATCCTCAGTGGATCGTCGGTGAAACTTTGTTCCGGCGAGATTGGCGTGCGCAGGCGACCGGAGGCCAAATCTGACAGACCGTTGAACGGGTCAATGAAATCTCCTCCCGGCAACTTGATGGCCATAGCATTGATCGTGAAGTCTCGCCGAGACAGGTCTGTTTCGATGGTGGCCGCGAAAGTGACTTCCGGGTGTCGGCTCGATTCCAGGTATTTTTCCTCCCTGAAGGTCGTTATCTCCAGTTTGCTCTGTGCTTTAGCTAGACCGATGGTCCCGAAGTCCATGCCGATCTGCCAGATATCGTCGGCAAATCCGCGGACCACGGCTAGAGTTTGTTCCGGGGCCGCGCTGGTGGCGAAGTCGAAATCATCCGACTCACGTCCCAAGAGCGCGTCACGGACGCTGCCGCCGACCAGGTACAGTTCAAAGCCGGCCGCGGCAAAGAGGCGGCCGACGTGGCGTATTATCGGATGATTGATAAGTTCTTCGGTTTGTCCTTGGCTCATAACATGATTCTAGAGTAGATGGGGGACTTTCCTCAAATGCCGGTTTTATGCTATTCCTATTTAGATTGTTTCCATGGACCTTCATTCGAACATCAGCTGCTTGAGCAGCCCCGCGAGTGAGCGCAAAATCCCTGTCAGCCAGCCATTGGCTTGGCGCTCACCCTTCGAGGCCTACAGGCGCGTGCGTGGCCCCCGTTCATTCTTGCTCGAAAGCGTCAATGGGCCTGTCCGGGTCGCGCGCTACTCGATGATCGGGCTCGAGCCCCACACCATCTTTAGCGCCAAAGGGAGGCGGGTCGAAGTGGTGGACGCCGATGGGGGTCGGTTGATAGACGGGGACCCATTCGAGATATTAAGAGAGTTATGCTCAAGATTCTCGACCCGATCTCAAGCTCGGTTCTGCGGCGGAGCCATGGGCTATTTCAGTTATGATGCCGCTCGGCATATAGAGGACATCCCGGAGCACGCCGTAGACGACCTGGGGCTTCCTGATGCGTTTTTTCTCTTTTGTAGCCTGTTCATCATCTTCGACCATGCGGCCCGAACAGCGGAAGTGGTGACCATGGTCGACGACAGCGGCAATCCGAATACCGCGTACCGCGAGGCTCGCGAACGAAGTGCCGCTTTAATAAAAAGACTGGATGCACCGGCGCCGGGATTTTTATCCGGCAGCGAGGGGCGCGAGCCACGGTGGAAATCTAACTTCACCGAGGACAGTTTCTGCCGGGCGGTCGAAGACGCTAAAGAATATGTAGCGGCCGGTGATATTTACCAGGTCAATTTGTCGCAAAGGTTGACGGCTGAAGTCGAGTCGGACCCGCTGGAGATATACTCGATCTTACGCGAACTCAACCCGTCACCCTTCGCCGGTTTCTTCGATTTTGGCGATTGGCAGCTCGTCAGTTGCTCGCCCGAGCGCTTGGTCAAGCTCGAGAACCGCTCTGCCCAGACCCGCCCGATCGCCGGCACGATCCGGCGCGGTGATAGCGATGTAGAAGACGGCCAATTGAAGACGCGATTGACCCGTGATATCAAAGAGCGCGCCGAGCATATAATGCTGGTCGACCTGGAACGAAACGATCTTGGCCGTGTCTGCGAGTTTGGCTCTGTACGCGCCGACCAACTGCTGGTCACTGAGAGCTATTCTCATGTCACTCATATTGTATCTAATGTGCTGGGCCGGCTCCGTGAGCCCTATGATGGTTTCGACCTCCTGCGCGCCTGTTTCCCCGGCGGGACGATCACCGGCTGCCCGAAAGTTCGCTCTATGGAGGTCATCGAAGAGCTGGAGCCGGTGCGCCGGGGTCCGTATACCGGCTCTATGGGATATTTCGGATTCAACGGCGACCTCGACTTCAATATAATCATCAGGACTCTGATAATGAAGGATGGCCTGGCGCACGTGCAGGCGGGGGCGGGTATCGTGGCGGACTCACAGCCTGAGCGGGAGTATCGGGAAACTCTCCATAAAGCTGAGGCTCTTATCAGGGCAGTTGCCCTAGCCGAGGAGAAAAACGGGTGCTTGCCTACCTGAACGGGGCGTATCTGCCCGAATCCGCTGCCAAAGTATCGATATCCGATAGAGGCTGGCTCTACGGTGACGCCGTCTTCGAGACGATGCGAACATACGGCGGCCGAGTCTTCAAGCTCGAAGAACACCTCGAGAGGTTGAAGCGTTCGGCCGCGGCGGTCGGCATCAAGTTGCCAATGGAGCTCCGAGAGATGGCAGCGGTCGTCCTCGAGTTGCTGGAGCGCGGCTCCCCGGGTTCGGATGTGGCGATCCGGGTAGCGCTCAGTCGAGGGATCGGCGGCGGGGGCCTGTGGCCGAAGGAAGAGCTGGAGCCGACCTTGGCTGTTCTTCTCAGAGAGCTGCCGACTTATTCCGCCGAGGTTTTTACTACCGGTTGGCGGATGATCACAGCAAAAACCAAGAGGAATAGCCCCGAATCCATCGATCCGCGCGTCAAATCGGCGAATTTCCTCAACAACATCATGGCCAAGAGAGAGGCAGTCGATGCGGGAGTCGATGAGGCACTCATGCTCAACCACGACGGCTGGGTGGCTGAAAGCACCGTTAGCAACTTCTTTATGATCGCGAATGGCGGTTTGGTGACGGCCCCCGTTGAGGCGGGAGTGCTGGCCGGTATCACCCGCGAGATGGTGCTCGAACTGGCCGCGGCCGCCGCGATCTCTGCGGATGAAGCGCTCTTTACGGTGGACGATATCTATAGGGCCGACGAAGCGTTCATCACCTTGACGAGCGCCGGTTTAATCCCCATAGTCGAGCTGGACGGCCGTCCCATTGGGACAGGACGCCCCGGGCCCATCGTGGGCCGTCTGAGGCGCCTCTATGAGGAACATGTGGCCGCTTTTGAGAAAGGCGAGGACTGATGGATGAAGCCAAGATAAGGACAGCGGTCAAGATGATCCTCGAGGGGATCGGCGAAGACCCAGAGAGAGAGGGTCTTCGAGACACCCCACAGCGAGTGGCCAATATGTATATGGAGTTTTTCCAGGGGCTCAATGAGGATCCTGCCGAGTATATGAAAGTGACGTTTTCCGAGGACCATGATGAGATGGTTTTGTTGAAGGACATCCCGCTCTACTCAATGTGCGAGCACCACCTCCTGCCCTTTATCGGCAAAGCGCATGTCGCGTATATACCGCAAAACGGCAAGATCGTTGGCTTGAGCAAGCTGGCCAGGGTGCTCGAGACTTTGTCGCGGCGCCCACAGGTCCAAGAGAGGCTGACGAGTCAGATCGCGCAGGTCATCAAAAAGACCATCGATCCGCGCGGCGTGCTGGTCGTGATCGAGGCCGAGCACATGTGTATGTCGTTGCGGGGTGTGAAAAAGCCGGGCGTCATGACCATTACCTCGGCGGTGCGAGGGATATTCCGAGAGTCCGTAGCTACCAGGGCGGAAGCGCTGTCATTTATCAAGGATTGAGCGGCTCGACGATGACCGGTCATCAGGAGGCGGATTGAGCAATAAGGAGATGCCGATCGTGCACGTCAGGCTCATTCCCGACGATGCGCACGCGCGCTCGGAGCTCCGCAGCGTCGGCGTCGATCCCCAGAGCGAATCGATTATGGCGCCCAAGCTCCGTCACCTCGTCGTCAAGATCAAGGACCTCGATGTTCGCGCGGCCAACATCCTTAAGCAAGAGATGTTGGCAAAAGGTGCCGATGCCGCTGTAGCCAAATGGGCTTCCGGATTCACACAACCCACAACCGATGTTTTATTGATGGGGACAGTTAAACAGTATCGACTGGTCTTAAAGAAGCTCCGGGTCCAGCCGTACGGGCTGCAAGGTTTAGCGGAGCCGATCTCCCGGCTTATCGAGAGCGACGGACCCGCTAAGGCGGTCATTGGCCGTCCCGGGCATGAGCTTATCGTTGGTGAACGCACCTTGGTCATGGGAATCTTGAACTTGACTCCCGACTCTTTTTCCGACGGTGGATTGTTTCTTGAGCCGGCGGCGGCTGTTGAGCGGGCCCGGGAGATGGCGGCGAACGGCGCCGACATCATCGACATCGGCGGCGAATCGACGCGGCCGGGTGCGGACCCGGTAAGCGAGGATGAAGAGAAGCGCCGGGTCTTGCCGGTTATCGAACGGCTCGCATCCGAGCTGGACGTCCCGCTATCAATAGACACGAGCAAGGCCGGCGTCGCCGGCGCCGCCATTGAGGCGGGAGCGCAGGTCGTAAACGATGTAACCGCGTTGCGCGCGGACCCGGACATGGCCCGAGTTTGCGCTGAGACCGGGGTTGCCGTCATTCTTATGCATATGCAGGGGGAGCCCCGGGAGATGCAGGAGGACCCTCGATACGACGACATATTATCGGATCTAGTCGCTTTCTTTGCGCAGAGGTTGTCGTTTGCCGCCGCAGCGGGTATTGCCGCCGAGCGATCGCTGATCGATCCGGGTTTTGGATTTGGCAAGATGACCGCCCATAACCTTGAGATACTTAACCGACTGGGCGAACTGCGCTCTCTGGGTCACCCGATAGTCCTGGGAACGTCAAGGAAGTCGACTATCGGGACAGTCTTGGGGAATGCGCCGGCCGGTGAGCGCCTGGAGGGGACAGCGGCCACGGTGGCTGCCGGTATTCTGGGGGGCGCGCGTATTATTCGGGTCCACGACGTGAAAGAGATGGCCAGAGTAGCGGCCATGACAGACGCGATCATGGCTGGAGAGGATTGGCATGGATAGAATATCGTTGCTGGGGATGGCTTTTTTCGCCCGCCACGGGGTCAGCGCAGCCGAGCGCGAAATCGGGCATAGGTTCGAGATCGACGTCGACCTCGAAGTCGACCTGACGGACGTCGGTGATGATATTGCCAAGACCGTCGACTACCAGCAAGTCTACGAAACAGTTGCGGCTGTCGTTCGCGGTCAGAACTTCAAGCTCATCGAGGCTCTGGCCCAGGCACTGGCCGCCGCCCTCTTAAGCAATCAATTGGTTGAGACCGTTACTGTTCGGGTAAAAAAGACCTATCCACCGCTTGACGGAGAGGTACGAGCGGCCGAGGCGGAGGTTTCCAGAAGGAGATGAGATGACGTGTGCATACGTCGGGCTGGGCTCCAACGTTGGTGATAGGGAAAAATACATAGAGAACGCGATAGAGAAGCTGAGGGATGCGGACGGGGTCGATGTCACGCGCGTCTCATCTTTCTATGAGACCGATCCTGTAGGTGTCGAAGACCAGGCCGATTTCCTCAACGCGGTTGTTGAAGTGGACACGGCGCTTACCCCCCAAGAGTTCTTAAGTGTTACCAAGATGATCGAGACCGAGCTGGAACGGACCAGGGAGCGCCACTGGGGCCCGCGGACGATCGATCTCGACATTCTTTTGTACGACGATCTGACCATCACGGAACCTCACTTGAACGTACCTCACCCGGAAGTGAAAAACAGAGCGTTCGTCCTGGTGCCATTGGCGGAGATAGCCCCCCGGAAGCAGTTGCCATCCGGGGAGCGTGTTGCCGATTTACTGCAGGAGCTGGGAGAGACAAGGGGGGTAAACATCTATGTCCGTTCGGCCGATAAATCTAATGAGACCGGCAAGGCAGAACCCAACGAATAGGAGTCTTGACGGAAAGCCCTCAAACCCCTATATATTAAGGCGTTAACTGACAGGCGTAAAACAAGGAGAACACCTAAGCGAAATGGGTCAAGCTAGTTGGCTTATGCAATGAATGCAAAACCAGGACAACCGGAAAAGGCACTCAAGCGAGAGATGGAAATCGCGAGTCGCGGACGAAATCTGGCTAAGGTCAGAGCTTTTGTTGAGAAACTCGCGCTCGAGTGCGGATATAGCGATAGCGAGGTCTTTGAGATCAAGGTGGCCGTCGGTGAAGCCTGCGCTAATGCCATTGAGCATGGCTCGCCGGCCGGCGGCTCGGGTCATGTGCGGATCCTGTGCGAATATGCCGATAAATGCTTGGAAGTAGAGGTCATCGACGAAGGGGTCTTCAAACCGCGGTTTCCCGCCTTCGATGCCCAGCTTAACTACCGCGGGCGGGGCATCCCCTTCATGTTGGCGCTCATGGATGAAGTGGAAATCAAAGAAAGCGATGAAGGGACTGCCGTGCGTCTGGTAAAATGCCGGACATGATCGATTACCACATCCACACAGCCCGCTGCGGGCACGGCAGCGGCTCGGCAGCAGATTACTTGGCGATGGCCAGATCTCTCAATCTGCAAGAAATAGGGTTTACCGAGCACCTGCCGCTCTTTCACACCATCGATGCCACACTAGCGATGAGCTGGGATGAATTGCCGCTATATATCGCCGATATCGAGCGCCTCAAAACCGAAGCGGCGCCCGCTCGGGGCGAAGTCGGGACCCTGGTCAGACTGGGCATAGAGGCCGACTATGTCCCAAAATATGTCGAACAGACCCGAGCCGCTCTCAATAACTACGACTTCGATTTCGTCATGGGGTCCGTGCACTTCATCGACGGTTGGGGGTTCGATGACCGCCGCAATATTGCCAACTATGACGCCTACGACTTGCCCGACTTATACGAGCGGTATTTCGAACTCTTTATGGAAGCGGTGTCTTCCGGGCTTTTCGATGTCATGGCTCATCCGGACTTGATCAAGAAGTACTTTCGGCTCGAAGATGAACCACGGGCCCTATATGAGCGCGCGGCCCAGGTTCTGGCCGGTCACGGTGTAGCCATCGAGGTCTCCAGCGCCGGCCTGCGTAAGCCATGTCGGGAACTGTACCCCAGCCAGACCTTTCTGGACGCATGCTTTGCGGCCGGCGTGTCTGTGACGACCGGGTCAGACGCGCATGCGCCGGATCAATTAGCCATGGATTTCACGGCGGTCCGACAGGCGCTAGAACTGGCTGGATACACTGAGATTCAGACATTCGACTCCCGGGTGAGGATTCCGGTGGCCTTGGCGTGACCGTTATCCGGGAAATGGTCGGCGCGCTCGAACGCTTAGTCCCAACTGAGCTGGCCGAGGCGTGGGACAATGTCGGACTGCAGGTCGGCGAATTGGCGGCTCCTGTCGAGAAAGCCTTACTCAGCCTCGATATCGACGAGTCGGTCATCGAGGAGGCGCGTGCGGGCGGTTTCCAGCTAATAATCGCCCACCATCCGCTATTTTTCGGGGAGGTCAGGGCCGTGACCGACGAGACACCCGTCGGGCGCTTGGCCCTTAGCGCCATCAATGCCGGCATCGCGGTTTATGTGGCCCACACAAACCTCGATAGGGTAGCCGGCGGACTCAATGACGCCTTGGCGGAGGTCTTTGACCTCTGTGATACCACTGTCCTGGATAGAACGTCCGAGAGCGGCGATGGCTTAGGGCGGCTCGGGCGGATTAAAGAACCGGTCGGTCTCCGGGAATTCATCGATATCTGCCGCGGGCGGATCTCGAGCGAAGTCCGCGTTGTCGGCGAGGTTGAAACAATATCGACGGTGGCGGTCTGTGGCGGGAGCGGCGCCGCCCTGATCGCGGATGCCTGTGCTGGGGGCGCCGATGTCTTCGTGACCGGCGACATCAAGTATCATGACGCCCAGCGGGCCCGGGAGTGCGGTTTGACGGTCGTCGATGCGGGCCATGATGGGACGGAGCGGGC
>DAOUYN010000076.1 GCA_030666075.1 Actinomycetes bacterium
GTCGTCGGAGCCATGCTTCTGGTCACCGGCGTTGTCCTTTGGGTCATCGAGGGGCGAGCGGAGGGCGTCCGCCCACTTGAAAAAATGAGCCTCAGTGACAGTGTTTGGGTCGGTTTAGCGCAGATGGCGGCGATAATGCCGGGGCTCTCACGCTCCGGTTCGACGATCGCAGCCGGTATGTGGCGCGGAGTGGCTCGGGAAGATGCGGCCAAATTCAGCTTCCTTTTAGCCATACCGATCATCTCCGGGGCGACACTCTATGAAGTCCTCGGGACAGACATGAAAGGCGTCGAGTTCAGTACGGCCGCCGCCGGCGTGGCAGCGGCGGCATTCTCTGGCTTCTTGGCGATTTCTGTACTCATGAAGGTGATCCGGGAGCAAAAGTTGCGTTTATTCTCCGTTTACTGTTTTATTGTAGGCAGTTTGGCGATCGCCGTCTCGCTTTAATATGAGTGGCTTCGCCCCAGTAAGACGTCAACATGCCCAGTCGTAGCAGAAAAAACAGTCGGGAGATAATCGGCGTCGCCATTATCGCGGCCGCGCTACTGACCGCCCTCAGTCTTTTTGAGGCGGCCGGGATCCTCGGCGACTACCTCCAGTTCGGACTAATGTGGACCATCGGCCTAGGCCGCTTCTTATTGCCTGTCTTCCTGCTGGCCGTTGGCGCCCTGTTCTTCACAAAAGACCCGGCCGACCGCCTTGAAGTGATCACTATCGGTTTCTTGGTCATGCTTCTTTCCTTGATCGTCGGCGTCCACATCGGTGTCCCCAATGAAGAGGCGTTCGTCCGGGAAAACATCTGGCGGTATGGCGGTATGGTGGGGGCCGGGTTTTCGGCGCTTTTCGAACGTCTCGTTGGCCAGGCCGGCAGCTACGTAATCGTCTTTGCCGCGGCCTTAGGGTCGACTCTCTTTGTGACCGGAGCCTCGATACGAGAATGGGCGGCCCGTTCGGCCAAGACAGCGCGAGAGGGTCGGGCTAAAAAGACGACTAAGACGGCAAAGAAGAAGGCGAAACCTGATGCGGCGCCGCGAACCCGAGCGACGGTCCGCCGCCCTGAAGAGGACGAGCGCACGGTGGAACTGCTAAAACCGGCTGATAGTCGGGCCTCGAAGGCGAGGGACTCCGGGAACGCGGCCGCCGACCAATTGGCGCTCGTCGAGCCGGATGAGGCGACGGACGGATATAAATTGGCGCCGATTTCTCTACTGAAGAAGTCGCCGGCGGCCAAGCCGACGACCGCCAAAGACTATAAAGAACAAGTGAAGGTCCTCGAGCAGACGTTGAAAGATTTTGATATTCACGCCAAGGTCGAGAAGGTGATAAGCGGCCCCACGGTCATGCGGTTCGAATTGCAATTGCCTCCCGGCATCAAGGTAAATCGGGTGGTTGGGCTGGCGGATGACATCGCCCTGGCCCTGGCCTCGGCGGACATACGCGTTCTGGCGCCGATCCCCGGGAAAGCCGCCGTGGGCATCGAAGTTCCAAAGACAGACCGGGAGATGGTAACGATCGGGGACATGCTCGAAGGGACCGATCCGAGGGCCGGCGGGCCGTTAGCTATCCCGTTGGGCAAAGATATCACCGGCAAGCCGCTGATCAAGAGCATTGCCGATATGCCGCATATGCTCATCGCGGGCGCCACCGGCTCCGGAAAAAGTGTCTGCATCAACAGCATCCTGATGACCATCCTTTTGCGGGCGCGCCCCGACCAGGTGAAGCTGGTATTGGTCGATCCCAAGCGGGTGGAGCTAAAACTATATGATGACATCCCGCACCTCCTGGTGCCGGTAGTCACTGAGCCAAAGGACGCCGCGAAGGTCCTGACGTGGGCAGTGGGGGAGATGGGCGCGCGATACGAGCTGCTCTCACAGGCCAAAGTCCGCAATATCGCGGGCTACAACGAGCAGGTCAAGAACGGCGATGACGATCGCGAACAGCTGCCCTTCATACTGATCGTCATCGATGAACTGGCCGATCTGATGATGGCGGCCGCCGGCGAGGTCGAGGATGCGATCGTCAGGCTTTCCCAGATGGCTCGGGCTGTCGGCATCCACTTAGTGGTCGCGACCCAGCGGCCGTCGGCGAATGTCATCACCGGACTGATCAAGGCCAATATCCCTTGCCGGGCCGCGTTTGCCGTTTCATCCCAAGTCGATTCACGGGTCGTCATCGATGCCAATGGGGCGGAGAAGCTGATCGGCAAAGGCGACATGCTCTATATGTCGCCCGAGACACCAAAAGCCCAGCGTCTTCAAGCAGGATTCGTCGCTGAGAGCGAGGTCCAGCTGGTTGTCGACTACGTCAAGAAACAAGCCAAGCCGGAGTACAAGCGTGAGATACTTTCGGAGCATAAACCCAAGGTGGAAGTCGAGTTCACTGACGACCTTTTTGATGAGGCGCTTGATCTGGTCGTTACCGCAGGCCAGGCTTCCACTTCCTCCTTGCAAAGGCGGTTGCGCGTTGGCTATGCTCGCGCTGCCAGGCTCATGGACATCATGGAACAGCGGGGCTTGATCGGCCCGGCCGACGGCTCCAAACCCAGGGAGATCCTGATCACCAGAGAAGAACTTGAAGAATTGCGGGGGATCGAGACAACCGCCTAAAGAATCGGTTGCACGGCTGTGCCCTCTCTGATATATTCTCATCGTACCTTTAAGAACGGTCCCGCGAGGCCGACAAGGGAGATAACAACATAAGCTGCTACCTTAATCTCTTGTGCCGCGCGGTCCAAGGGTTTTTTTATGTCGGAAATCGGAGGTTGGCAGATGACGAGCGGCGACTCTCAAATAATGGACGCGGCGGCCATGCGCCGAGCGCTGACGCGGATAGCTCACGAAATAATCGAGCGCAACCGGGGCGTGGAGAATGTCGGTCTGGTCGGCGTGCGTACGCGCGGGATCCATATAGCCAAGAGGCTGCAGGCCAAGATCCGCGATATCGAGCAAGTCGAGTGTCCGGTCGGGGAGCTCGACATAACCTTTTATCGAGACGATATCTCCACCAATCCGCACCCCCAGGTAGCCGGGACCGACATCCAGTTTGATATCAACGGCAAGGACATCATCCTCTGCGACGACGTCCTCTTCACAGGTAGATCGATTCGGGCCGCCATGGACGCGGTCATAGATTATGGACGCCCAAAGACCATTCAGTTCGCCTGTCTGATAGACCGGGGTCACCGGGAGTTGCCGATCCGAGCTGATTTTGTCGGGAAAAGTGTACCGACATCACTTAAAGAGAAGGTCAGCGTGCGCGTCAACGAAGAAGATGGGAACGACGCCGTGGAAATAAAGAGGGGCTAGCTTGCCGCTGTCCAGCCATGACTTGATATCCATCGCCGACCTGAGCGATGGCGACATCGGCTCTTTACTAGAGAGCGTGGCCACTTACGCCGACGTCTCCGAGCGGGTCATCAAGAAGGTGCCGGCCTTGCGTGGGCGCACGATCATAAATCTCTTCTTAGAGCCGAGCACCAGGACCAGGACCTCGTTTGAGATAGCCGGAAAGCGCCTCAGCGCGGATGTGATAAACATCTCCGGGGCCGGTAGTAGTCTCAAAAAGGGCGAGTCCCTCAAGGACACAGCGAAGACTATCGAGGCGATGCAGGTCGATGCAGTCGTGGTCAGACACTGGGCCGCCGGGGCGGCGCACAAACTGGCGGAATATATCGAGCCGCCGGTCATCAATGCCGGGGACGGGGCGCACGAGCACCCGACTCAGGCGCTGCTCGATGCGCTGACTATTCAAAACAGGCTGAAGAAGATATCCGGCATTAAGGTAGCGGTGGTCGGGGACATCCTCCACAGTCGGGTCGCGCGGTCGTTGATAATGCTTCTGGGACGTTTGGGGGCCGAAGTGACGGCCGTCGCCCCCCCGATGTGGTCGCCGAAGGGTCTCGAAGCCCTAGGCTGCTCAATATCATATTCACTCGATGATGTGCTGGACTCGGTGGATGTCGTCTACCTGTTGCGCATTCAGCGTGAAAGACTATCGGACCATATGTTTTCCGAACAGGAGTATGCCCGGACTTACTGCCTCAATCGCGAGCGGCTAAACCGGGCTAAACCGGGCTGCCTGGTCATGCATCCGGGTCCGATGAATCGCGGCATCGAGATTTCCGCTGACGTCGCCGATGGCGAGAAAAGCCTGATAACGGCGCAAGTGTCCAACGGCGTCGCAGTTCGGATGGCTGTCTTCTATCAAATACTGGGAGATGTCGTCTCTTGAGCGCTTTTTCGATAACCGGCGGGCGGGTCATCGATCCTAAGAGTAGCCGCGACGAGGTCGCAGATGTATTGATCGAGAACGGGAAAGTGGTCGATAAGCTGTCCGAGGTCGCTGAACCTGAGATCATCGATGCCCGGGGTCTGCTGGTCGTTCCGGGACTGATCGACCTCCATGTCCATTTGCGGGAACCCGGCCGCGAGGACACGGAGACAGTTGAGAGTGGGGCGCGGGCCGCGGCCCTGGGCGGATTCACGACCATAGTCTGCATGCCCAACACGACGCCGGTCATCGATTCGCGGGCGGTCCTCGACTATGTCCTTGAAAAAGCGGCCTTGACGCCTATTGATGTCAAAGTCGTAGGGGCCGTTACAGCCGGACTTGCCGGTGAACGCCTGGCCGACTTGGCCGATATGACGGCGGCGGGTGCGGTGGGCTTTTCGGACGACGGACGCCCGGTCAGCGATAGCGCTATGATGCGCGCGGCGCTTGAGTATAGTCTGGCTTTGGAGCGGCCGATCATCAGCCACGCTGAAGATCTGGACCTCTCCGGAGACGGGGTCATGAATGAAGGGGAAATGGCCACCCGACTCGGCCTGGCAGGTATACCGGCGCAAGCCGAAGCCGTGATGGTCGCTAGGGATATTCTGTTGGCGCAGATGACGGGGGCGCGGGTCCATATAACACATGTGTCGACGGCCGCCGCGACCGAATTGATCCGGGCGGCGAAGGCCAAGGGTCTACCGGTGACGGCCGACTGTACGCCACACCACCTGGTGTTGACGGATGAAGCGCTCAGTGACTACGACACCAACTTCAAGATGAATCCACCACTGCGGTCAGAGGCCGACCGTCAAGCCGTGGTCGAAGGTATCTGGGACGGCACTTTTGACGCGATCGCCAGCGATCATGCGCCGCACGCCCGGCATGAAAAAGAGGTGGAGTTCGAGTCGGCCCCGTTCGGCACCATTGGTCTTCAGACAACGCTGCCGGTCATCCTGACCGAGCTCGTCGATGACGACCAGCGATTGATCCAAGCGATCGCTGCTCTGACGAGTGGAGCGGCAGCCGTGCTCGGCTTAGATCGCGGCTCTATCGCTTTGGGAGCGGCAGCTGATGTAACTGTGATCGACACTAAGGCTAAGGTAAAGGTTGATGAAGCGTTCTTTGTATCCAGGTCAACGAATAGCGCATTTCTTGGCCGGGAACTGCGCGGAGCGGCCACCCACGTGATAAAAGATGGAAAACTTATAGTAAGAGAGGGTGAGTTGGTGTGAAAAAGGCGATTCTGGCACTGGAGGACGGCACGGTCTACGAAGGCCTCTCATACGGCGCCACCGGTGAAGTGAGCGGGGAAGTCGTCTTCAACACGAGCATGACCGGCTATCAGGAGATTCTGACAGACCCATCATATGCCGGCCAATTG
>DAOUYN010000001.1 GCA_030666075.1 Actinomycetes bacterium
ACGGGATCGTCGCGGCCGATATCGACCTCTTTAGCCCGGCCGATCAGTACCAGGCACTCTCCTATCAGAGTCCGGGGTTGAACAACAGTGATCACACCATGACCGTCGAAGTCCTCGGGACTAAGAGCGCCAGCTCGACGGGATTTGCGGTCGAGCTGGATGCTTTCGATATTTCCCGGGAAAAGGACATGGGGTTGACGGCCGACGACGAGAAGACCGTTTGCTATGTCTGCCATGATGGTACCGGTAGCGCTTTTGACATATTGACTCAGTTTGGCGAGACCTCCGGATCTCCGGTGCCGGAGTCGAGTCATCCGGTGGCTGACGGGACGGTCCTCTGCAGTGATTGCCACTCGCCTCATGTGGCCGGCGAGGACTGGGACGCTGTCCACGATGATAATGAGGCGGTCCGACTCTTGCGGTCCGACTTCGGGACGTATCTGAGCTTTGTCGTTATCGAGTCGAATGACTGGCTGGATACGCCGCGGCCCGCTGATCTGAGCTTTGGAATTCCCGAAGAGCGTAAGGTGGTCGAAGCATATGAAATCTGCGCTTCTTGCCACGGCCCGGGATCGACGCTGCCAGGCGGGGACCTTGTCACCTATTATGATGCCGGGGGCACGAAGCATGACAGCACGGCGACGGTGCCGCCGGGAGCGAAAGCCGGTATCGCCTGCACCTCATGCCACGATTGGCACGTTTCCGATCTGCCGGTATTATTGGAGTCGACGATCTCCGGCAGCGGCGTGACCGGCAACGATAACTCTGTCTGCTATGCTTGCCACGTGGAACCCAAGGTGACCGCCTACAACGATACGACTCCGACCGGAGATATTCATGGCGCCAACGAAAGCACCCAGACGACCGCCAGTCCGGGATTGTTGCCGCCGTACGCTTACCGTGACGCCCAGATCCAGTGTTCGATCTGCCACAGTCCTCATGGGACCGCCAATCTTTTGTGGATCCCGACGACCGTGAACGGGACGGGCTCGATATCGGTAGAGTCGACCGCTCCCGGCGATTGGGCCCAGATGGATGGTTTTTGCCGTTCGTGCCATACGACTACGCACAATCCGAACACTGACTGCACTTCCTGCCACTTTCATGGGGCCAATGCTGATTCCACTAGCACAACACGCTTCTAAGGAAGTGGGCGGCGGGCGCGTCAATCGTTTTTGGGCTGTCATCTTTTTGGTTGTCTTAGCGGCGGCGGCCGGCATGGTGGCGACTGTAGTGGAGAATGAGTTCAGTGGCCCGCCTTCGCCGGCGGCTGTCGTCGAAAGGCGGGTAGCTGCCGAGCGGGTGACGCTGGCCGAAGAGCCGGGCGATATAGATGCTCGCCTGGGAATCGCCGCTGTATATGCCAGGGCCGGGTTCAGGGCCCGGGCGGCCCGCGAATTCAAGTTGATCTTGGATCTCTATCCGGGCAGCCCCGCTGCCTTGGCCGGGTTGGGTCGACTTTATGAGGAGGACGGCTCGCCGGTCCGAGCTGAAAAGTATTATCAGTTGGCTGTCGAGAGCGACCCGGATGATATCGATTCTTGGTCAGGCCTGGGTCGATTGGCGACCGAGGCCAAAGACCTCCGGGCCGCTGCTGATCACTGGGGTCGGGTCGTGGCGCTCAGACCCTCGCTGGCAGACGCTCAGGTCCAGTTGGGGCTGGCCTTGGAGCGTACCGGGCGATCAACAGAAGCGGGCGCAGCATATGAGGAGGCGCTTCGTTACGTTCCGGACTATAAGGAAGCTATGAGTGGTCTGGCGCGAGTCGGGGACAGAGGGCGCGCGGATGAGTAAGAGGCTGCTTATTATCGCTACTATCTTGATCGTGCTGGGTGGAGCCGGTTTTACCGCTTTTCGGTATATCCAAGGCGAAGGGGAATACAACCAGGTCTATCAGCCCGGGACAGTGACGGACCAACCGCGCTGGCTCTACCCCCTGGAGGGGGACGAGTCCCAACCTCTTATCTCCCCGATGGGAGTCATCGTCGATCAAGGACGCATCTACTCGACTAGTGCTGACGGGCGGGTCGTATCCACCGATCGGGAGGGACGGAAGTATCGCGAAGTCGTGAATATGTCGGGGTCGCCGCCGCCGACCTCGATAGCGCTCGACGAGGATGGGCGCATCTATGTCAGTTCCGCCTCTGGACAAGAAGTGCGGGTATTCGGACCGGATGGCGGAGCTGGCTTCGGCGCCGACCAACTGCTGATTCCGATCGGTCTCCACTATCATCAGGGCCACCTTTATATAACGGACGTGGGCGACCACAAGGTCAAGATATTAGATCTTAGCGGCCGCCTCGTGAAGGAGTTCGGCGGAGCCGGCTCGGCCGACGGTAAGTTTTCATATCCAAATGGCGTGACGGTGGGCCCAAACGGTAAGATATTTGTAGCGGATTCGAACAATGGCCGCGTCCAGGTCTTCGATCGCGACTACCGCTATCTCGAGTCTCTGCCCCAGCCCGCCTCAGATAAGGACAAGGTCCTGCATCCGCGCTCGATCGCTATCGATAAGCTAGGTCGGATACATGTGCTCGACACCCTGCGCGGGCTGGTCCATATCTATTCGGCGGACCACGAATATCTCTTCAATTATGGACAGGAAGCGGCCGGAACCCACCTGCGGTTTCCGAACTCGATCTCGATCGATGAAAAAACGGGTCTGATATTCGTTGCTGATCGGAGCAATAATAGGTTGGCCGTGTGGGCCGGCAAATAACGAGTCTCGCGATCAGTCAGTAGACGGAGCCGGCTCTTTGCCGTCGGCCGCCGGAGTCTGTGGGCTCTGGCGCCACGATGACCAGCAGGCCACGGACATGGCCCCCAGCCCGATGATTATCAGGGTCAGAGTTATTATGCCCCCGACATATGGGATGAGCCTCAGGAGTCCGAAACCGACTATACCGAGGAGCGCCCCCGGGATACCTTCACGTTTGAGTACAGCATTTCCGATCGCCGCGGTCGCGTATATCTGAGCGAGATAGATGGCGATGACATAAACGGCCAGGGCGATGAGGGCGATCGGCAGGGCCAACCCGACGGTGAAGATGGTCAGCAGTAGGGCCGCGAACGGCGTCAGGAACAGCGTCGCCGCCCCCAGCCCGATAGTCGCGCCGGTCCGCTCGGTCAGCGCCTGTTTTGTGGATCTAAGCGTGTCGGGAAAGAGCCAGCCGATGGCCAGAGCTGTCAGGACCATGCCTACCAGCGACCAGAGCCAATCGAGCGCGCGCAACAATGGCGGCGGCGTCGGTTGTTTGGGCGGCGGTTTGCGGACGATATCACCCTGGATCTCGGAGCCGTTCGAGATCTTGGCGTCGCTATCGCTCTTGTACGTGACATCGCCCTGGATTCGGGCGCCATCCCGGATGGTCAAAGTATCGACGGAGATCTTGATGTCGCCGCCGACCCTGCCGGCGAAATCCGCCGAACCCAGGCCCCCTTGGACGTCGTCGCCGATGATGCCGCCGGCCTTGAACATGCCGGCGCCGATAATGACGTCGCCGCCGACTCGGGAGTCGGGCCCCAGCGTCAGCGTGCCTGCTCCAGCCAGGACGTCCCGGCCGACCCGGTCGTTGATTATGATGGAGCCGCCGGCGATCCTGATGGTGCCCGTGACCGGCCCATCGATCATTATTTGTCCGCCGCTGGCAATGATGTTTCCGTCGACTCGACCGGTTACGGTGATATTCCCGCCGGCCGCAACTAGGTCTCCGGAGATATCGCCGGAGATATCGAGATTTCCGCCGAAGACGTAGAGGTCGTCATCGATATCTTTGTCGATCACGATTTCGTCGTTGGCGCGGATGGTAGCGGCTCCGACCGGAGCAGCCAGAACGAGCATGAAGACGAGCAGAGTCGAGAGCGTCAGTAATCTTTTCATCGGTATGTTATTCCCCAAACACTCGCACAGGCTTCTTATAACAGAAAAGCCCGACCGCTAACAAGCGGCCGGGCCATCTAACGTGTTTTTTTCAGTAACGTTTTAGCTGGTTGTTTCGACGTGCCAATCCTCGACGCCCGCGTACGGGGCTTTCAGACCGAACTTGGCCAGGTCCTGGTTGTACGTCGGAGAGGCCGGTCGATAGTCGATGGCGTCGCCCTTTTCATGAAGGGACGTGCCGGGTGCGCTGGCCATGCCGCGCGGCAGGGTCCGGTAGAGATAGGCCTGCTTCTCGCTGCTGCGATAGCCGCTGTTGATCTCGAGCGTCACCCCGTGCTTTTGGTAGATATTGGTGCGAAAGGCGTCAAACCTCTTGAGTAGCTCAGGATTGAGGTTATTCGTCTTTTCGGTCAGCATCGGCGGTAGATTTTCGTCCTTTGCCTCTGCCTGGACCGCTTCCGGTCCGCTAGTAGCTACGCCTAGTTTGACCGGTTTCTTTTTCTGTGGCTCGTCAACCGTCGATGGGCTGGCGAAAGCTGCTGTACCCACTAGCATCAACATGAGGGCAAAAGTCAGCCCATGGGAGCCGTACCTCTTTTGGATCCGGCGGAAATTCCGTGAGATCTTTTGTAAGATGGCTCTTCACTCCTTGTGAAATTTAGAACACTAACCCGCTCTCCAAGACAAGCCTCAACTAAGAACAGATTTTGTGGATTGTCTGCCCCGCGACGGGGCTCGAACGGTCGGCACCGACTGTCAAGAACGGTGCCGCTATTTACTGGGGTTGCTTCCCCTGTTACCAGTTGCTACCTGCAGGTTTATCTCACTGGCAGAGGCCAGTATAGCGGGCTGGGGGGAGATGTCAAACGGTTCGGGCCGAAAATGGGTATAGGGATGGGTTCAGGAAGGGCGCGGGCGTGCTAACGACGGTTGAAGTGGCCGCCGGGCCGGCCTACCAGACCCTGGGCCCTCAATTCGACCCGCTCCTCGGCATCGTCGACAACTGTGCCGATGATCCGGGCTTCGCGGTTGGCTCCTAGAATAGACGCGGCACGGTCGGCTTCGGCGGCATCGACGACGGCGCATAGGCCTATGCCCATATTGAAGACCTGATACATCTCGGCCATATCAACAGGCCCGCCGGAGGCGATCAACTCGAAGATCGGTTGAGGCGCGGGTAGGTCTGTCAGGTGATACCCGACAGTTGCTTCGGCGCGCGCGAGATTCAAGAAGCCGTCGCTGGTGATATGGGCCAGGCTCTTGACGGGGATGTCGCTCTCGATCAAGGCCATAACTTCATCTACATAGATAGCTGTCGGCTCCAGCAGCTCTTCTCCGAGCGTACGCCCTAGCTCCGGGACGTGCGAGTCGACGCTTAGGTTCATCCGATCGAACAAGACACGCCGCGCCAGTGTCAGGCCGTTGCTGTGAATACCGCTCGAGGCCACCCCGATGATCGCGTCGCCCGCTTGGACATCGGCGCCGATTATAAGATCTTCCAGGGCAACTGTGCCGACACAGGTCCCGACCAGGTCGAACCCGTATCCGGGCTTTAACCCGTTGATCATTTCCTTGAGCTGGGCGACTTCGCCGCCCGGGATATTAATTTTTGCCAGGCGCGCCCCGGCCAAGAGCCCGGCGGCCAGCTCGGTCAAAAGATCGTCGCGGGCCTCCTGTACAGCGATGTAATCTACCATAGAGAGCGGGCGGGCTCCAACGCAGATGATGTCGTTGACGTTCATGGCGATACAGTCGATGCCGACTGTATCGTAACGTTCGCAGGCCTCGGCCACGAGGATCTTCGTTCCCACTCCATCGGTGGCAATGGCGATACCTTGCCCGCCGCCGATATCGATAACGCTGGCATAGAAACCTAAGTCGAGCGCGGCCGGGCGGATCTTCATCGTCTCGCGTACGGCGGCGATCAGCCCTTCCATGCCGGTAGTGACGTTCGTGGTTTTTACGCCGGCGTCACTATAGGTCACGCCCCGTGTCTCGTCTTGGCTCATGCGCTCATTCTAACAGAAAGACCGCCCCAAATAACGGGGCGGTCTGAACGCGTCCGGGTAAATTTTAAGTGCGAATGACGCGCGGTCAAACCAAATAGTTACTGATGAGCAAAGTAGTTGAGCAGGCCTTGTTGCAGGCCC
Organism: Actinomycetes bacterium; assembly: GCA_030666075.1. Classification (GTDB taxonomy): domain Bacteria; phylum Actinomycetota; class Aquicultoria; order CAJVYJ01; family JAUVQD01; genus DAOUYN01. The sequence goes on from DAOUYN010000001.1 coordinate 6,031, forward strand.
ATCGTCTCCTGTTCAACGCGGTCGAGATTGATGAAAGCGCTTGATTCAGCGTTCGAAGTGATGAATGACGCTTCCGTCAGGACTGCCGGGACCCGCGTCAACCGGGTCACGGCCAGCCGACCGGATTTGACGCCGCGGTTGGCCGTATCCATATTCTTCACCATGAAGAAGTTAAGCGATTCAGCCAGGCCGCGCGAGTTGGCGTGAGTGTAATATGTCTCGGTGCCGTTGGTGACCGGGTTGCCGGTACTGTTGTGATGGATGCTGACGAATACATCCGGGCGGCGCGAGTTGGCGATGGCCGCGCGCTGGGCCAAGCCGACGAACAGATCTCCGATCCGCGTCACTTGCACGATGGCTCCGTCTTCTTCGAGCTTGTCTTTGAGCCGGTGGACGATGGCTAGGTTGATCCATTTTTCGGCCACACTGTTGTGCGGGTTGACTGCTCCGGGGTCGAAGCCTCCGTGGCCGGCATCGAGCATGATCACTTTTCCGGCGACCGAGGTCGCGGCGCCGGCGGCCGGGGCTGTGAAGGTGAGCAAAAGGGTCGCAGCCAAAAGGGTGGTGATGATCCGCCTCATATTGGACATCCTCCTTTGAAGGGGTTTTTGGCGGTGAGCCAAGGTCGGTAGATAATACCAGGGCAATTTCGGAGGGTCAATAACGGCGCTTGCTAACTATATTAGCAGGTGGTAGAGGGGGTAATGGGGGTTTAGCTTTTTCTCTCAAGTCTGTATAATTCACTCGAGGCTTCACAACGAAAGGCACTCATGGACCTACATATCACCGACGACGCCGTTGAAAGCGAGAACCTGATCCCCAACTCCAACCATCTCTGCTGGGTCTTTGATAATGACGAAGACAGGGTGTCGGTCATCAAGCCGTTCGTCCTGGCGCACTTGTTCCAACGCCATCGGTGCTTGCTGGTGTTGCCCAAGGAGACCGTCGACGAAGTCTTCGCGGCGATAGGCGAAGAAGATTTCAACATCGAGTCGGCCATGAAGTCAGGACAGTTGCAGGTGATGGAACCGGTTGACCTTTTCTTCGCCGGCGGCCCCTTCGATATCGATGTCATCCTTCATCGGATGCAATCGGCCTGGGGTGCGGCCATCAGCGACGGGTGGGAGCGCCTCGCCGTCGTCAGCGATCCATCGAAGCTGCTTGGCAGAGCCGATGAGCGGGATTGGCTGGCGCTCGAGTTTCGGACCGATTTTGAGTGCATGACTCAACCGTGCAGTATGCTTTGTGTCTACGATGCCCGCGAGGCGTCGGGGTCTTTTATCACGCAGGTGATCAAGGCGCATCCGGTCGTCGGTCTCGGGCGCGGCCTGGCCCGGAACCCATTTTACGGCCCGCAGGCGCAAGAGACTTCGTAGGGCTCAAGAGATCTTGTAGCGGTCTCAGGTATTCGGGCGCAGCCAGTCGACGTTGAGGTTCTCGAAGAAGAGGAAGCCGAACATCAGGCCGAAGATGATAACGGCTGCGACTACGAGTACGACCGCCGGCGGTATTCCCGCTTTACGCGTGCTTTTCTTGTCGCTCTTTTCCATTTAGATCATCTCTTTCAGACATTTGACGTAACGTATCGATTCTATCACGCGCCGGCCAGTGAACCGCCTAAGACGATCGCTCCAACCCGGATGACCGTTGTGAGGACCCAAAAGCCCCCGACCACCAATAGGGCTTTGTTCCGGTCGAGTTTGTAGACGGCCGTGAGCCCGACTACACCTAAAACCACGCTCCAAAGAATAAAGAGGTCGATTCCGGCCAGGAGACCGCCGAGAGCGTTCGCCCTGTCATCTAAAGGCAGAAGGGCGCTCGCCCCTTCGGCCATCGGTTCCCCGGTAATACCGGCGACGACCCCGCCGAGGAAGTTTCGTATGGCCAGAGGGGCCGAGCTATACATGACAACGCCGAGCGCCCCGACGAAATCGGCCCGTCCGCCCAGCGAGGTCCCGCCGAGATGGTAGAGCCCGCTCTTGATGGCCAGACCGAAGATCGTGACCACCAGGGCGCTGAAGGCGGCGAAGATCACGATGACGGGCGATTCCATGAAGTCCTTGGCGCTTTCAAGTTGCCCCGGCGGCATTTGATCGGCCCGCTTTTCGAGTTCGACCAAGGCCTGTTTCGTCTGGGCCGGGGTGCTCATGACCGTGAAAAAGCCGACGCCCAAAAGGACCACCAGGGCCGCGGCCACCCAACGGGGTTTTTCCGCCAGCCTCTCGAAGACCGCTCGCGGGCGCCATAGAACCTGAAAGAAATCAGCCAATGCCGTCAAAATTCCTCCTTGATCGGGATCTGTCTCTAATCATGCCGCAAGGCGTCAAGCGGGTTGAGCCTGGAAGCCCGCAGGGCCGGGTAGATGCCTGATATGACCCCGATGACGGCTGCGAAGACCATGGCGAATGTGGCCAACCACCAGGGGACGATGAAGCTGAGTATCTGCGCGTCGGCGCCGGCGCCGGCCTGGCTCATATAGAATCCGGTGATGAGCCCCAGGACTTTTGCCGTCAGCCAGCCAAAGACGACACCGGCTGCGCCGCCAAGTATGCCGATGGTCGCGGCTTCTCCCAGGAAGATCTTCATGACATCCGTGTTGGAGGCGCCGACGGCTTTCATGATGCCGATCTCGCGGGTCCGCTCATATATAGACATGATCATCGTGTTGATGATCCCGATGGAGGCGACGATCAAGGCGACCGCCCCGATGGCCCCCAGTATTGCCTGGAGGACCAAAAAGAAGGAGTTCAACCCGTCCAACTGGGCCTTGGCGCTGAAGGTTCCGACCCCGAGCTCTTGGAGGGCCGCTTCGACTTTCGGCACATCCTCGACTGCCGTTGCCAGGACGCGCAGGCCGTCATAGCCCTCTCTTTTCAAATGGTTCGTCTGCCCTGACTGCCATTCGAAGAGCTCGGAGGCCGTCTCTAACGGCATATAGATCGTGTTGTAGTCCTCAAAAGCACTGCGGCCCTTGAGTTGCCCGACGGTTCGCACTCGGAACCGCCTTTCTTCCTCGCCGAATTCGGTCCGGCGTGAGAGGAGCAGTTTGGCCCGTTCTCCCAGGACCGGGACGGACACTTTCGAGGCTGGTTTGGCCTGGGCAAGACGGTCCCCGATCTTGGCGGCGGCGATGATGTTTTTGGCGCGGTTGTTCGTCGGCCACCGGCCGGCCTCTAGCTTGAGGTCGAACGGATCATCGGCGTCGAAGCCGGTGATATTAACGTCCGCTTCTTTTCCTCCCAAAGTGAGCCTGGCGGGAAACGAGACCCTGGGCAAGACGCGTTCCACGCCGTCGATCTCGGCGATCTCTTCGGCCAGGTCCGGCGTGAGCGGTGTTTTCTCCGAGTTGCCGGGAGCAAAAGGCCCTGATTCGCCGAACGCTGCCGGGAAGACCTCTATCGCTGTCGCTGAACCGAAGACGGACATCAGTTGCGCCGAGATACCCTGCTGCATCCCGACCCCAAGGGAGACCATGGTGACGATCGCGGTGGTGCCGACCAGCACACCCACCGCGGTCAATGAGGCCCGCAGTTTCATGCGGCTCAGGTTGGCCAGGATGATCCGGATAAGATCGCGGTTGGTCACCTGCTATTCTCCGGACCCGATCCCGAGTAAGGCCCGGAAGAAGCGGGCGATGGCGGCGAAGACGCCGCCGGATTCTTCGGACTTTTCATTCTTGATGGCCGCGGTTTTTGGTGTGACCTCTATCGTCTGGCTCAGATCGCGCTCTTGGTTGTAGTCGTCGCGATAGGTTACTTTTACAGCCAGCTCGCGGGCCCGGCTCGAACCCGGGCGAGCGACGATCTCGAACTGATCGCTGTCGCCGCCGTCGAGCGGTCCGATGAAGTCGGCGGCTTGGACGATCTCGAACTCGTCGCCGGCGGCTTCGACCGTGATGCCGTGAACGGTGAATGAGCCGCTATTGACCACTTCTCCTTTGACCTTGAACGTTTTGCCGATCACGATCTTCTTGGGGATGCCGAGATCGGTCAGCCTCAGCCCCGCGTCGCGGATGAGCGGCAGGCCGATCGACTGCCGGGCTGATTCATCCCGACCGTTGGCGGCATTCACATACTCAAAGCCGAAGTCCAGGTTATAGGCGCGCGGGTCGGCGTTGCCGCTCGATATCAGTTTGAAGGTCACGGTCTGGGTGGCCCCGGAATCGATATCGCCGATATACCGGACGTTGCCTGACCCCAAGACGGAGACCGGGGCGGCGACGCCCGAATCCGAACCGGCTGATCCCGGGGTGAGCGCACCGCTTAGCGACGTGGTCTGGCCCGCTCCGGCAGAGCTCTTTGCGCTTGATGCCAGTGTCAGGAGCAATTGCTTGGCCCGGTATCGCCCTTCATTCTTGAGCGTCAGCGCCAGGTTGAATGTCGCTCCCGGAGCAACCTCTTTCGGGGTCGTAGTATAGTCGCTGATGATCAGGATCGGCCGGTTCTGCGCCGCTGTGGCCGGAGCGGCCATCACTATGCTAAACAACAAAGCGACCGTCAGGGCCGCGATCATCAGGCGTTTTTTGCCAGATCTCATATTCTCTCCTTATCTGTGGCGATCACTCCGTCGCGCAGCGTCAAGACGCGGTCAGCGTAATCACGGACTTCCGGATTGTGCGTGACGATGATGAACGTCTGATCATCGTCACGGTTGAGGTCTTTGAGTAGTTCCAGTATCTCTTGGCCCGTTTGCGTGTCGAGGTTGCCTGTCGGCTCGTCGCCCAAGACAAGGCGGGGCCGGTTTATCAGCGCCCGGGCCACGGCTACCCGCTGCTGCTCGCCGCCTGACAGCTCGGTCGGGCGGTGTTCTGCCCGCTCGGCCAGGCCAACTTGCTCGAGGGCCGCTTTGGCCCGCTCCCGCCGCTCGTCCAGCTCGCAGCCGGCAAATATGAGCGGCAGCTCCACATTGGCGGAGGCCGACAAGGTCGGAATGAGATTATATGATTGGAAAATGAACCCGACATGATCGCGGCGGAAGAGAGCCAGTTCGTTTTCGTCTAGCGCGCTAAGGTCGTACTCGCCGACCCGAATGCGACCGGAGACAAAACGGTCGAGGCCGCCGATGAGATTGAGCAGCGTCGACTTCCCCGACCCTGACGGACCAAAGAGACAGACGAACTCCCCCGGCTTAACGCTGAGATCGACGCCGCGCAAGACGGGGATGGTCTTGTCGCCCAGCGTGAACTCCTGGACCAGGGTATCGACCTCAACCGCCGTTCGCAGGGCGTCTCACCATACCAAAACAATCGCTTTAACAGGCATCGCCAGTAATGATATGAGCAAGTCGCCCGGGATGCAATCACCAGTGCGGCCACTTGAATAATTAATGTGTTTGGTCTATAAATTGGTCGTCCATGATTGAGCTTCAAAATGTCAAAAAGAGCTTTGGCGAGACCGTGGCCGTTAACGACCTGTCTCTAACCATCGGTGAAGGACAGGTAGTAGGCTTTCTCGGTCCTAACTGGGCGGGCAAGAGCACCACCATGCGGATGATCGTCGGCTTTCTCGGCCCGGATGCGGGCCAGATCACAGTCAATGGCGAAAGCGTTCTCGAGAACCCGCGGGCGACAAAGACTCTCATCGGCTACCTGCCCGAAAACAACCCGCTCTACGAGGATATGCTCGTGCGCGATTCCCTGAGGTTTACGCAGCGCCTGCGGGCCGGTGCGGGCGGCAAAGACGCCATCGCGCGGGTTGTGGAAGAAACAGGCATCGAGAAGGTGTATTATCGCCCGATCGGAGAGCTTTCCAAGGGCTACCGGCAACGGGTGGGCCTGGCCCAGGCCATTCTTCACAAACCGGAGATATTAATACTGGACGAACCGACCGAAGGCCTCGACCCCAATCAACGCGTTGAGATACGGTCCCTCATCAAAGAGATCGGACAAAAGCGGACAGTCGTCCTCAGTACTCATGTTTTGCAGGAGGTCCGCAGCACCTGCGACCGGGTCATCATTATCGACCAAGGCGGGTTAGTGGCGGATGCCGACATTGAAACATTGATGAGCCAGGCGCAAGGGGCCAAACATGTCATAGTCGAAGTCGAGGGGGCCGAGCCGGTAGAAGCCATCAGGGCGCTCGATGGAGTCATCGCCGTCGATTTGCTGCCGAGCGCAGCGGCCGGCCGGGATCGTCTGACGGTAGCCGCCGAAGGGGCGACGGAATTGCGACCGCGCCTCTTTCAGTTGGCCAAAGAGCGTGATTGGACTATTTGGGAGCTTTATCAAGAGGAAGTCTCGCTGGAAGACGTCTTTAGGAATCTGACTGTCGGCCCGGAGCGCGGCGCCGAAGAAGTGGAGGGTGCAGATGCTTAGACGGATCTGGATCCTGGCGCATAAGGAGCTCAAAGCCTTCTTTGATTCGCCGACAGCCTATGTCTTGCTGACGGTTTGGTCTGCGGTCACGGCTTTCTTTTTCTTTCGCGCCGCCTACGTCATGGGCGAAGCGTCGATCCGGCCGCTCTTTGAATTGCTTCCCTGGTTACTCCTCTTTTTCGTTCCTGCCGTGACCATGCGGTCCCTGGCCGGGGAGAAGAAAGACGGCACGATAGAAACACTCCTCTCCCACCCTATCAGTGAAATCGAGGTCGTGGCCGGAAAGCTGGTCGCCAATGTCCTCTTTATGATGTCCGCGATGCTGGTGACTTTGACGATCCCGCTGGGGCTGTCGTTGGGCGGCAGTCTCGATATTGGCATGGTCGTCGGGCAATACCTGGGCGCTTTTTTCTTGATAGCCGGCCTGGGCGCTGTGGGCCTTTTCGCCTCGGCTACCAGCCGGAATCAGACCACTGCTTTTATTGTGGCCCTGGCTCTGTGTTTTACCTTGGTCATTACCGGACTGGATTTCTTTTTGATGGCGGTCCCCTCCGTCCTGACCGATACGGTCAGGCAATTGAGCGCTCTGACCCATTTTGAATCGATGACCCGCGGAGTGATCTCGCTTTCGGATGTCGCCTATTTTATCGCCCTGGCGGCGGTCTTCATGTCGCTCAGTTATTTTCTACTCCGGCGCGAGCGGGAATCGCTCAACTCCGGGCGGTATCGGACATTGAGACTGGGAACAGCGCTGATATCCGCGGTCAGCATCTTGGCGGCCCTGATCGCCACTAGTGTAGGCGGGCGGCTGGACCTGACAGCCGAGGGTGTCTACTCACTCTCGCCGACGAGTATCAAGATGGTGCGGCAATTGTCAGATCCGGTCACCGTCACGCTTTATGCTTCGCGGGACTTACCGCCCGAAGCCGAGGTCGCCTACCGGGACGTCCGCGACAAGATAGTCGACTATCAGGCAGTCAGTAGAGGGCGGGTCAAATCAGTTGTCAGGCGGGCCGGCAGCGGCGCCCAAGATACGCAGAGGGTCACGGAGGCAGGCATTCAGGTCGTCCAATTCAACGTGCTGCGCCAAGACGAGTATCAGGTCAAGCAAGGCCACTTAGGCTTGACGGTCGAATATAAAGATAAGAACGAGACGATCCCCTTCGTCAGCGATACCGCGGATCTCGAGTACCAGCTGACCAGCTTGATCAGAAAGGTCAGCACGGACAAGCGCAAGAAAGTCGGCTTCATCCTGGGCGATAAAGCCTCCGGGGCGATCGATCCGATGAACATGGGCGCCCCTCAAGGCAGCGCTTATTTGGGGTGGCAAGAGCGATTACGCGAACAATACGATGTTTCAAATCTCGATATGAATGCCCAGGGCGAGGTACCGGCAGATGTCGATGTCGTGGTCATCGGGGGATACTCCGGCGATGTCGAGACCGATACGATCCCGGCTGTCTCTAAGTTTCTCGACGCCGGCGGCTCGGTCCTGGCTCTGGTGGACGCGGTGAATGTTGATGAGTCATCGCTTCAGGTCACGCCGGTCGATAACGATCTGACGAGATTCGTCGCTGATCGGGGCCTGGAAGTCGAAAGCAAGATCGTCTTTGATATGCAGTCTAATCAGCCGGTGGGTTTGGGTAGTGAGCAGAACCAATACCTGCTGCCGTACCCCTTTTGGATGAAAGTCGGCCCGGCATCCGACAATCCGGCCGTTCGCGACGTCGGCGTGGTGACGCTCCCTTGGGGTCAGCCGGTGAAGGTCAAGAAGGGGACGAAAAAGGCAGAGGCGCTCCTGCGGACAACGGAATTTGCCGGGGTCCAGGAGAAGGACTTCGATATCGTACCCCGCCCGGACATGGCGGTGAACCCGAACGATCTTCAAGTAAGAACAGTTGCGGCCGCCCGCGAGATCGACGGCGGCGGCCGGTTGATAGTCGTCGGTAATTCGGTCTTCCTGACCGACAAGTTCTTAAGCGGCGGCGGCAGCGAGAACGGCATCTTTGGGCTGAACGTGGTCGATTGGCTGGCCCAGGACCTCTCGTTTTCATCTATTAGGTCCAAAGCGGTCGAGAATAGCCCGTTGGTCTTCAGTTCAGAGGCGTTGCGTGACTTCGTCCGGTACTTTAACCTCATCGGCGTGCCTGTCCTTATCGCCTTATTGGGTCTCGGCAAGATGGTCGGTCGCCGCCGGTTGACCGGGAAAGAGTACCTTCCATGAGTACCACTACGGTGAATAGATTGATGCAGGCGGTAGCGGTCCTGGTCGTCATCTATGCCCTCGTCCTCTTCAGTCAAAGCCGGCAAACGACGTCCGGCATCCCGATGCCGGCCAATCTGTCCGGGATCAAGACCGCGTCCGATATGTTGGCCGTTGATACGGGCACCACGACCGTGGAGCTCACTCGGGAGAAATCTGATTGGTTCATCGGCAAGGACAAGGTCAAGCTGGAAAAAGTCGAGGCCATTCTCGGCGCTCTGGAGGGCCTCGAGTTCAGCCGGGTCGTCTCCGAGAGCGGCGATGACGCTGCCGACTATGGCTTGAGCGGTGAGATAAAGAGCATCAGCATCCATCTAAATAATAAAGAATTGCGAAAGATAGAGATCGGCCGCTCTTCCGGTGTAAATCGGTTCTACGCGCGTCTAGCGGGCAAGAAACCCGTCTATGAGGCGCGGGGCAACTTGGCCGAACTCTTGAATGAACCGGCGTCCCTCTGGATCGAGGCGCCCAAGTCCGGGGCCGAATCTTCTGCGACCGGGTCGGCCGATGCTTTGGCGGGTCCCGACAGTACGACCCTGCCATAGGCGGCGCCATGGTCGGACATCGACAAAGGTATGAGCAGACGCCGCCGTCGTCGGGCCGCTTGGATCAGACGGCTCTCTTGGCCCGCCATCGGGCTGATGGTCCTCTTTACTCTAGTCGAATTGACGCGGACTTCGCCGGCTCTTTTGGCTCGGCCGGACAAAGTCGTCCCGGTCAAGCCGGCCGCCGTTGTCGCGTCAGTCAAGCCGGCTCCAAAACCTGCTGAGCTGCGCGTGCATGTCGTCGGGGCACCGGGCGGTCAAGCTGTCCCGCTCGCCGTTGTCGGTATCGATGATCGCTATCTGATCGCCGACGAGAGCGGCACCGTCGGGGCGCCGGACCTGCACGCCGGGGTGGTGGAAGTGGCCGCTCGGGCACCGGGTCACGAACTTTTTACCGCCCGGCTCACTCTCTCTGCCGGTTCGAACGAAGAGACGGTCACACTGGGCCCCATTGCCACTACTTCCAGGACCGCAGGAACGACGGCGACACCGGCCTTTCTGACCATTGATGACGGTCCTGATCCTCGCCATACACCACGTGTTCTGGAGATACTGCAGGAGGCGCAGGTGAAGGCGACATTTTTTCTGATCGGTAGCCGGGCGCGGGCCCATTCCGAACTGGCTCGCCGGATCTATCTTGAGGGGCACGAAATCGGAAATCATACTTATTCGCACGACTATGATGCTCTCTACGGTGGTTCAGCCACGGACTACGTGCGCTCGCTAGACAAGGCAGGAGCCGCGTTCAAGCAGATCGTCGGATTTGAACCGGAATTGACTAGGCCCCCCGGCGGCGCCAGCGGCAATTTCCGGGCCGGCTGGCGGGGGGCGATCCAAAGGGCAGGTTACCAGACGATGCTTTGGAATGTCAGTAGCGGGGACGGCACCAAGACAACGGGCGAGCGGATGTTGGCGAAGGTCGGCAATGACCTTGATCGACTAGACGCGCGCGAAGAAGCGGTCATCCTTACCCATGATGTGCGTCCGTCGATCATCGAGACCCTGCCGGACCTGATCGCACAGGTACGCAAGCGAGGCTACGAGTTCGTCGTTACAAGCGCTCGGCGATGAGCGTTGCCAGGTTCGAGCGGACCCCTTTGGTCAAGGTGATATGACCGACGCTGGGCTCCTCTTTAAGGCTTTCGATCACGTGGGTCAAGCCATTGGTCACCGTATCGAGAAGCGGGTGGTCGATCTGTGAAAGATCGCCGGTCAAACAGGCGCGGCTATTGGCCCCAACCCTAGTAAGCACACTCTTGATGGAACTGCGCTCCAGGTTCTGGCATTCGTCTATTAAGATGAACTGATTGGGAATAGAGCGGCCGCGGATGTAGCTCAAGACGCCTACTTCGATGATCCCATCTTCAAAGAGATGGTCGATACTATCGGTGTGGCGGCCGTCGAAATCCAGCAGATGTTCGAGGTTGTCCTTGAATGGTTTTAACCACACCGACATCTTTTCATCGACAGAGCCGGGCAGGAAACCGATATCTTTGCCCATCGGGATGACCGGTCTGGAGACGAGCAGGCGCGAAAAACGGTCCTGCTGGACGACCAATTCCATCCCCGCCATCAGCGCCAGCAGTGTCTTGCCGGTCCCGGCCGGGCCGGCCAGAGTCACTAGATCGATTTTAGGATCCATCAGGAGTTCCAGCGCGAATTCCTGCTCGATGTTTTTCGGTTGGATCGAATAGTTGAAGGTGTGCTTGATCAACGGCTTCAGTACCAGGCGGTTTTTTTCATGATGTGTTCTCCCGACGGCGCTTTGCTTTCCGGCCGTCAAGATCACCAACTGATTCGGATAAAGCTCGACATCGTCAAAGACCGCCCCGGTGGCCGCTAACTGCTTTGAGGCATAGAAGTCGTCGATCGTCTCCGGCGACACTTCGAGGTTGATCTGTCCGGTGTAGAGCTCCTGTATCTCCACGCGTTCACGCCGGTATTCTTGTGCTTCTACTCCGATAGCTCCGGCTTTGATGCGAAGGTTGGCATCCTTGGTCACCAGTACGACGGCGCCGCCGCCGTTTTGTGCCATTTGATAGGCAGTGGCCAGGATGCGGTTGTCGGCTGTGTCGCCGCTGACAGCGGTCGGCAGCTTGTCGATCGAGGCGTGATTGAGCTCGATCCGCAGACGTCCTCCATCCGGGAGATCGACCCCGTCCTTGAATTTATCGGGGTCTTGGGCGCGGAGCGTTTCGAGTTCTCGGATAGCCTGGCGTGCGCACTGGCCCCCTTGATCCTGGCGGGTTTTTAGATGATCGAGTTCTTCGATCACGATGATCGGCAGGACCACTTCGTGCTCGTGGAACTTGTATATCGCCAGGGGGTCACTGACGAGCACATTTGTATCAAGAATATATTGTTTGCGCAGCTCGCTCATGGTGTCTATATCATCGGCGAAAGTGGCGGCCATGGCAAGTCAAATCTTAGCGGTTTCCATCGCTGCCGGCCCACGTTCATGCGGGCCGGCAGCGATAGGACCAATCCTTTTCCGACGGGGATTATTTTACGGGCGGTGGTTTGAGTATGCCGTGACGTTCGAAAGAGACGATCTCCTCGGCCAGTTTTTCTAGATCGACGCCGAGATCGCGTCCGCGAACGAACCGTTCGAACGATAAGTGATAGACCATTCCGACGACTGCCTCGGCGATGATGGTCGTGTTGAGAGCTCGAAGATAGCCGGCGTCGATGCCGGCCTGCAGATTCTGCCGTTCCTGTTCGACCAGGATCTCCCTTAGGCCGGCCAACATCTTGTCGATAGCCGGATCGATCCCGCCCGGGTCGGCGAGGATCAGTTTTAGCACCGATTGTTCGCTTTCGAGCATCCGGAAGACGCCGACGAGAAATGCCACGTTGTTCTGGCGGGCTTCTTCGGCCGTGGTGACTTGTTGCTGGATCGCGGAGGCTTGATGCATTTGGTCGAGGATCCGCTCGCAGCAGCCGCTGATCAAGCGGAAAAAGACATCGCCCTTGCCCTTGAAGTAGAGATAGAAAGTGCCTTGAGCTACGCCGGCGGCCGCGACGATATCCGAGACCTTGGTCTCATGGAAGCCTTTTTGGGCAAAGACACTGGTAGCGGCGGCCAAAAGCTCGGCGCCCCGGTCGACGCCCGGGGTTTCCTGATCAGACTTTTCTTGATCGACTAATGAGAACCGCTTACTGACTGACATGTCAGTCAAACTAACAGAATTCCATCAAATACGCAACCGGGCGGGCGCGCCATTATATGTCTTTACCGTTATCGACCGCCGTCTTGAGCTCGAGGAACAGCTCGTGAGCGTCGGCGGGTAGCGCGTTGTTATGGACTACTTCGCGGACCGCGCGGATCATCGGGACCGGGTAGTCTGATTGCCAGATATTTCGGCCCATATCGACTCCGGCCGCGCCCTTGGCGATCGCGTCATGCGCCAGTTGGAGCGCGTCCATCTCGGTTTCAAGCTTGGGGCCGCCGGCGATGACGACTGGCACCGGGCAACCCGCTGTGACTTTCTCAAAATCATCGCAATAGTAGGTTTTGACGAAATGGGCGCCAAGTTCGGCTGCTATCCGGCAACAGAGGCTGAGGTATCGGGCGTCGCGCTTCTCAAGCTCCTTGCCGACTGCCGTTACGGCCAGGACCGGGATACCATAGGTCTCGCCTTCATCTACCAGCTCGGTCAGGCTTCGCAGGGTTTGCTGTTCGTATTCCGTGCCCACGAAGATGGACAGGGCGACGGCGGCCACATTCAGCCGCACGGCATCTTCAAAGGAGACGGTCAGACATTCGTCGGCCAGAGTCGGTCCGACGACGCTGGTACCGCCCGAGACACGCAGGACAATAGGGGTATCTGCCGCCGGGTCGACGGATGTCCGCAGCACGCCCCGCGTCAACATGAGCGCATCGGCCTGCGATAGTAGCGGCCGGATCGTCGCTCCCGGATCCTCAAGTTTTCTTGTCGGTCCCAGAAAATAACCGTGGTCGACCGCGAGCATCACGGTTCGGCCGTCGGCCGGCTTGATAATCCGGTTTAAGCGGTTCTGCATTCCCCAATCCATTACGTCCTCCTAGCATTTCAAGGCCGGCGTCCGGGCCTTTCGAGTTTCAGGTCAATGTCCGTACCTTAGCAAAACGGACTTTCCCGCGCCATGGTCAGCCGTGGGGATAGACGACGACTTTGATGGAGTT